>NZ_QUGY01000019.1:424-57991 GCF_003479245.1 Ruminococcus sp. AF17-12 | reverse complement strand
GCAGAATATCTGCTGGCATATACAGAGCTGACAGTCGGGCAAGTTGCCCAAACAGTAGGCTATTCCACTTCAAGCCGATTTGCAGAATTATTCCGTAAAAGCACGGGATTGTTGCCATTAGAGTACAGAAAAAACGCACAACGAAAGTAAAATGAGCGCCAGAGGGAACTTTGGCGCTCGTAATTTTTTTCAGCCACATCTTCGCCACATTTGATTAGGTTGAAAACATCTACGGAATGCGCCATCAAATATCTCCCTGCACTTTGCGTTTGTCACTAAGATAGTGTAAGTTCATCTGAACAAGAGTTTTTTATCCACATAATCAGCATAATCGTACCTCTTAGCAAGCATAATAAGGTCATTCCTTTGTGCAAACCAGAACGATACAATATTATTGAGGTGAACGATTATGCCGATTGATGATTTAACTGCTTTAGGGCAGAAAATGCGGGAAGCCCGAAAGAATAAAGAACTGACACAACAAGAACTTTCTGATCTAAGCCATGTTTCTGTAAAGCAAATCGCCAATATCGAAAAGGGGAAAATGAATCCTTCCTATTTGATTTTGAGAGCATTGGCAAAGGTCCTACACATCTCTTTAGATACGCTTATAAATCCAGATATTTCTCTGGAGGATGAGGGTGTCAATCAGATGAAAATGCTTTATTCCAGCTGTCCGCCAGAAATGCGTGACACCCTGTTGCATCACACCCAGGAAACGGTGAAGGAACTGACAGAGTTGTCCGAGAAATTTGAAACGAATTGAGCCAGTGAGTGAAATTTAACGATTCTCTCACTGGTTCTTTTCATTTCATATAAATTTAATCAAATAAAAAAGTTAACTTATACATATCAAATTTAGGTTACAAAAGGGACAAAGCTGATTTTTTACATCTACTGTCCCTTTTACATTTCCGTTATTATCTATTCATACTATATATCGTAAATAATTCCAGGTGGTAACAAAAATTTAAAATTCTTTTAAAGTCAGAAAAGAAGTTCCCTACTCATTTAGACAATGAACTCTTTACGTTGATGAGTTGTCAACTGTATACTATTTTTTTACTTTTTTCCAAAATACAAAATATTTTACAGCAAACTGTAGAAAAGTAATAACATATACAACTAACATTACCCTAAAAAATACTGGTATCCAGCCTGGTTCACTGGGATCTGTTACAATAGTATCAATCAGGATACAAAGAATCATCAATATTAACGGAATTACTCTTCCACGAAAAATCCGATTCATCATATCCAGACGGGAGATGTCGTCACAGAATATTTCCTCTTTCTGTTGCATCTTGTCTGCTGGTTTCCTGAAATAATTGTATCCATCAAATTCTGTCAGGTATTCCCATCCGCAATCTTCAAACATTCGTATATATTCACTCTGATGTTTGATTCCTTCTTTATTGTAATCTAGCTGGTAAATTACCTTCTCAGGCTCACATCTCTCAAATGTATATAGTCCAGGAAATGTTACGCTCTTGAATTTCCAACCTTCCAAGTACCTTTTGCTCAGGTAATTTTCTTCTTTTTCGTACTCCATAATACTAAACCAGCGAATTTCTTTTTTGAGTTTCTTCATTGCGTTACCTCCTGTGCATTACGATACAATCTGCGGATTCTTTTTAGCTCAAGCTCCAGAACTTCCGTACCGAGTTCTGTGATCTCATAAATTTTCCTTTTATCTTCTTCCCTGATAAAATGGATTAGGCCATCTTTTTCCATTTTTGAAAGACTTCCATACATGGTTCCAGGACCAAGTACCACTTCATTTTCTGTCAGTTCTCTTACTTTTTGTACAATCCCGTATCCATGATTTGGAGTACGAAGACATAACAATATGTAAAAACTTGTCTCCGTCATGGGAACGTAAACCTTTTTTATATGTGCATCCATAAACCTTTCCTTTCAGTGCGATATATCGTACTTCGATACTTACGTTATATCGCACTGTGATATATTTGTCAATACAGTAATACAGTTATCATAAAAAAACCAGAAAATCAGTGTGTCCATTACTGATCTCTGGTTTTTTATTTACAGATAATATATCACATGCTCTCTAATAGTGTCCTACAGAAGCATAAACTGATACAGCGTATTTTTATGGTTCTTTAAATAATCTTTGCATAAGAATCCATACCTGCATCAACTTTCATTATCAACTTACACATATCAAATTTCTTTTCATAGGTTATAACTTATATTCTATTTTAATTTTCAAAGTATACCATATCCCATGATCGTTCCGTTATTGATATCATAGCTTCTCTGGTTCACGGCATTGCTGGAGTTTCCCTCTACGGTGTATACGGTACTGCCCTCGGTTTTCTCCACGATTCCTACATGGTCTGAGGTTCCATCACCGTTCCAGTCAAAAAAGATTAGGGTTCCAGGTGCTGGCGAGTATCCTCGGCTTTTCCATTTTCCTTTGCTCTGGAACCATGCGATCCCATCATCGCACAGGGAGAACTTCGGCATCTTTCCGCTCTCAATCAGACCTGCCTGGTCCCCACACCAGCTGGCAAAGCAGGCACACCATGCTACATGGCTGTCAAATCCATACCACGACCAGAACTTCTGGCCTCCCTGGTTTCCAAGCTGGGTAAGTGCCACCGATACGATCTGGCCGTTGCCTCCAAACAGGCCGGCAAACAATCCGCCGCTGGAATAATACCGCAGGACGTGAGGGACATATTCTGGATCCCCATAGGCACTCCAGCCATGTGAAGCCGCCTGTTCATTAGAAAACTGCAAAGCGTTTTCTGCACTGTAGCCCCCATATTTTCGTATTGCCCACGTTATGTATCCGTTGCCGTAGTTATACCCTTGCAGGGACAGCTTCAGCTTGTCCATATCCTGTGGGCTGGTGCATCCGGCTTCTCTTAGGCAGTCCGCATAATATTGAATTCCCACCTGTATGGAGTAGTCTACATCCTGGATGGCATTGGGGCTGTTGGAGTACCGGGTGTTGTATGGGCACTCACTGCTCTGCATGGGATCGGTTCCCCGGCCACCGGATTCCTGCATCATGATCGCCTGTATCACCGAGACGTATTCGGGGATTCCATATTGATTGGCGTATTTCTGGATGGTTGATGTGTAGGAAAGGACTTCCTGGCTGAGTGATTCATTACTCTCTGAGCTTCCAGAGAATGCCGCACCTCCTATGATTCCGACTATGATAACCAATAGAAGAACGATCACTGCTCCGGCGGCTCCCAGTGCAGCCATCATGGACTGCACCGTTTTCGCTGCCGCTTCTACAGCGGCCTTAGCTGCCTTGAAGGTATTCTCTCCTGCCCTTGCCGTTTTCTGTATCCGGCGGACTCCATCGGAAGTCTGCAAGGCGGCTTTCTTCGCCGCCTGCTTCGCTGCCCTTCGTTCCATCTGCTTCTGCATCCGGGCTGTCAAGGCGTTGGAACTGGCCACCCGGAGCTTCTGCTCTGGCTGGATGCTGATCTTCACAGATGGAGGGGCGGTCTTAATAGTACGCCGCTGTATGGTCTTCGGCTCCAACTGTTTCCGTGGCTTTTCCTTGATCCGGATGGTTTCCGGCTGTTTCTGGCGGATGGCATTCTGCCTTGCGGTATCTCCGGCCTTGCTTTTCTGGTTTTGTCTTTTGATGGAAAGCGATCCACCTTCCGACATTTCCTGTCCATTCTGGATTCTTGGTGTCTCCCTAGCTGCCCGGATCTTCTGTTCTTTCGTTTTGACGGCATCTGAAATCGCCTTTTGCCGCTTGGCTTTCTGAATCTGGACTTCCTGGTTTTCCCGTTCCTTGACCTTCACACGGGATGCCCCCTGTTCCCGGTTTTTTTGCTTCGGTGCTTCCCGACTGACCGGATCGGGAGCCTGTGTGTCCCCTGTTCCTCTGGCGGCTTCTTTCTGCGCTTCTTTTTTACCAGTGACTCTCAGTTTGATCTTCTCGTAGGAATTCTGTGTTGCTGTCTTTCCGGCGCTGGTTACAGTTCTGCCAGACTTTCTGGCAGCCCATTCCTCTGCGGATGCGACTTTTCCACTGGCATACTCGGATGGGGACTGTTCCTCCATGTCATTATCCCTGGCATTTGCGATGGTCTGGGACTTTTCCTTGCTCTCCAGTATGGCCGTCCGCATCAGCTCCTTCGGGATTCTGGAGGCAGGATTTTTAGTCTTTGGTTTTGTTGTGACTTCTTTGGTTTTGATATCCTTCATCTCTCACCTCCAGTCCCGGTCTGTACTGCTCTTACGCTTCGCCCGGCTTGGTCGTCATCAGACGGTACAGCTTTGTATTTCTTGGGAACGAATTTTCAAACGGCACCAGATTCCCGGAGCAGCGGATCAGGCCGTGGCCGGCACCCACATTGGTGATGTAGGATAACTGGTTGTCCGAGATATTCAGAAGTGCCGCAAGCTCGTCCCGGTCGGTACTTGCCTGATTCAAAAGGATCAGGAACTCACTATTTGCCAGCATCAGGCGGGCGGTATCGGATTTCAGAAGTTCCTCTACATTCTGGGTAAGCCCGGTCACAAATCCCGAATACTTACGGATACGCTTGTACAGGCGGTAGAAAAAGTCTGCACTGTATTCATAGCGGAACAGCAGATAAAACTCATCCGCAAAGATCCATGTCGTTTTTCCCTTCTTCCAGTTCTGGATCACACGGTTAAAAATGGAATCCAGTGTGACCAACATTCCAAGTGGCATCAGCTGTTCGCCCAGCTCCCGGATGTCATAATCGATGATACGGCTCTTCGTATTGACATTGGTTTCCTGGGCAAAGGTGTTCAGGCTTCCGTTAATAAACAGTTCCGAAGACAATGCCAGCCCTCTGGCTTCTTCCTCCGGCTGGAGCATGAGCTGTCGGTACAGATCCTTTAGGGTCGGCACCTGCCCTTGGTATCCGCCCCTCATATAACCCCGGTACACGTCTGCGGTGCAGCGGTCGAGAATGGATTTCTCCTTTGCCGAAAGGTTCCCGGCTCCTACGAGCTGCTCAAACAGGGACAGGATGAATTCGGACTTTTCAATCAGAGGGTTACGGTCATTGCCATAGGCGGAGTCCATGTCCAGTGCATTCAGATGGGTATCGGACGTTGCCGAGATCCGGATGACCTCGCCGTTTAAGGCTTCCACCAGTGAAGCAAACTCGGACTCCGGATCGAGGATAAGGATGTCATCTTCCGTGGAAAGGGCAAGGTCTACGATCTCTTCTTTTGCCGAGAAACTTTTTCCAGAACCGCTGACTCCCAGTCGGAAGGAATTTCCATTTAACAGCTTTCTTCGGTCTGCCACCAGCATATTTTTGCTGACTGCATTCTGCCCATAATAAATGCCGCCCGGCTGCATGATCTCCTGTGTATGGAACGGAATCAAGACGGCAGTGGACTCTGTGGTAAGGGTACGCACCGCATCGATCTTCCGCAGACCATACGGCAGGACGGTATTCAGTCCATCGACCTGTTGCCATTTCAGGGTTGCCATCTGGCAGAGGTGTTTTCTTGCAATGGAATACAGGGTTTCCGTATCAGAATCCAGTTGTTTCTTGCTTTCTGCCATATGTACCATTGTCAGGATACCGAACATCATCCTCTGGTCCCTGGTAGTCAAGTCGTCCAGCATCTCCTTGGTTTCTTTTCTCTGAAGCTCCATATCATAGGGAACCACGGCGGAAAAATTATTGTTTGCATTCTGGCGTCTCTGCCAGTTCGTTACGTTGGTCTCTACGCCCAGCAGTCGGTTCTGGATCTCACGCACTGCTTCATCTGTTGGTACCGGGATGATGTCAATAGACAGCATCAGATTCCTGCCAAGGCTGCACAGTTCGGAGATCATCTCGTCTTTCACATAGCTGGCGTAATCTTCCATAAAAAGGACTCTGCCGTACTGCTCGCCCAGCTTGAAATGGTCGTTGTGGAACTCCATCGTGTCCGGGCAGATCCAGTCCTTGAAGCTGTGTCCCTTTTTCGCAAAGGCTTTCATGTCAAACGGAAAGCTCTGCGGAACGTCTGCCTTGAAAAAGTCCCGGAAGATCTGGAGCCTCTGTTCTGCATCCAGCTCTTCCCCGATGGAGGACAGCTTGGCCAGATGGGTGATGATATCCGTTCCCACACGGGCGAAGTATGTCCTGGCTTCATCGATGTTCTTCTTGTGGACGCTGAC
This sequence comes from Ruminococcus sp. AF17-12, assembly GCF_003479245.1. NCBI lineage: Bacteria > Bacillati > Bacillota > Clostridia > Eubacteriales > Oscillospiraceae > Ruminococcus > Ruminococcus sp. AF17-12. The sequence continues at coordinate 51,837 of NZ_QUGY01000019.1, read as the reverse complement.
GGTCAGATAGCGTTCCTGGTAAATGCTGTTGTTGGTACCAGAAATCTTGGAAAGGAGCATATCGTTATACTCTTTCCGGTACTCGTCCAGTCCATCTCCTTTCATTGGAATCAGCAGGGACTGCTCAAACTCTTCCTTGTTGATCTTACGGTTGTTCAGGGTAATCTTCACAGTACAGCCGGAATCCAGTGCATTTAAAAGTTCGGAGTAGTCCAGGAACATCTCTGTCTTATCCGCTTTGCTGGCAATGGAATAGTTGATATCCGTAAACCGGAATGTCCGGGAATACTTGCTTTCCACCTGAAAAATACCGTCCGGCCAGATCTTGCGGATCGGGATCGCCTGCTGGACAGACCTCGGTACTTTGAATTTTTCTTTGTCCTGTTTCAGTGTCTGACTCAGGGTTTTAATCAAAGGCATCACCCCTTCCTCCTGGCTTCTTTGGTTTCTTCTGTTTCGTCCGCTTCTTCTCCAGAAGCTCCGCTCCGTTTCCCATCATCTTTTCACCCAGCCGCAGGCTCTCTTCCATGCAGGAAAAGTACAGGTTCTCTGATTTGAATACCAGCCGTTTCGGGTACAGCAGTTCGGATTTGATGACTGCCCATGCGAACTGTTCTGCCGTCATGCCGTGGTAACGGAAAAAGCCGCAGGCTGCAAAGGGAGCCGCCCCAAGCACGCACAGCCATCCGGTTACCTGTTCCCCGGCATACTTCCGGGTGAGGAAATAAATACCAAGGGCTGCCAGAATCGCCAGTACCGAAAATAGGCACTGCCGGAAACTTAAGCCCCAGAACATTGACTCCTGATAGTCTCGGATTTCTTTATTCATTTTCACTTCCATGTTGTTTTCTACCTTTCTCTCTGTGATTTGTTCTTTGGTTTCTGTTTTGGTGCATCCGCAATCTGGATGCCGTGGCTTTCCATAAATTCTCTGGTTCCCTGCGGATCATATTCTGCCAGTTTCTTCAGGTCAAAGGCGACCTTCTGAAAGGTGCAGTAACCGGAAACTGCGGTCTCCGGAAGTACCCTGCCCAGCTTGTATTTCCGAATAAAACGCAGATGCTCTTTGCTGAAATTGTGGTCGATATAGGCTTCGTTCACACCGTTCAGCGGAGCATGGTGTAGGTTCACCGTAAGGTCGGAAAAAAGTTCCGGGTAGCCATATTCTATCTGGTAAATCCCGACATACAGGCGGTCTCTGTCCAAGTAGCCGCTGACCCGTAAGAATACTTCCTCTGGTTGCTCTCCACTGTCATAAATTAATTTCTTTGGTTCTTCCATTCCTTTCTGCCTCCTATAATCCCATGATTTCTTTTACGATCCGGTCAGATGCCTTCACTGCCCCGACCAGTACCAGTAAGTTAAAGACCAGCTCCCCGATGTAGTTCCAGACAATCGTCACAGCAGACAGACTGGTATCCCCGACGGCCGGCGGACTCGCCGCAAACACCGAAAAGATGATGCAGGCCAGTGCGATGATGGCACCTTCCAGACATACCCCGGCGTAGGAACGGATAAAGTTCTTCCCTACAGACTGGGTTGGTTCCCCAGCAAAGGTTGCCAGCGGGATCGGTGCGATGGCTGTGTACATATACAGCTTGAACATTCTTCCATATACAGTCAGGATCATCACAAAGGAAAGCACGGTAATTAACAAGCTGCCTAACAGGGTTACGATCCACAAAGGGATGGATTCCAGCATCCCGACTGCTTCGATCTTGTCCACAATCTCTGAGGGCAGTTCCGTCACCGTTCCACCTGCCATCCCGGAATGGGACATAATATTTGCCACGATTCCCTGCACAATGGAAAAAATTGCCGTCAGAAGCTCCATGCCGGACATGACGGCTCCCTGTGCCAGTGCGAAACGGATAAAGGCTTTCACTACGTGTTCCGGCTTCTTCATATCCGTGAAGCTCCCACAGGTTTTCACCAGCCCTGCCGCAAAAAATAAGACCAGCAGGCCGTACCCGATGGCTCGGAGCCCTCCGTTGATGTTCGTCATCACGCTCCAGATCGCACCGCCCTTGAAATTCTCCGGGCTTTGCGTCAGCAGTGTCCAGATCTCGGCCAGCTTGTCACTCCAGGTCTGCAAGGCAGAATTCAGATTCTGTACGATCCAGTTATCACTCAAACAGTTTCACCTCCCATCCTGCAAAAGTGAGCGGGGAACCCGCATTTCGCATGGCTCCCCTTCTGGTCTCTGATCCTAACCCATGATCAGATCCAGGATCTCTTTTGCAAAGGTAATGATGATACCGCCTGCCAGTGTCAGGAATCCGTTTGCCCTCTGGCTCGGATCGTGGCTCTTTAGGGACAGGCCGACCTGCACGATACCAAATCCAAGCAGGATCAGGCCAATGGCACGGATCAGGGAAAAGATAAACGTGGACAGGTTATTGACGACTGCCAGCGGATCGCCTGCAGCGTAAACGCAAGTTGTCCCAATGCAGAAAGTCAGCACCATCACCGCATACAGGGCAAACAGTTTCTTCTGCCCTCTCTTCATCTTCAGCGGTGTGGTCTCTTTTTTTGTTTCTGTGTGTTTCTTATTTTTCAGTAAATTCATCGGCATTCCTCCAATCAAAAAAGCTCCCCGATGATGTCCTCATCCAGAAGCAGTTCGTAGTCGTTATATCTTGTTTCGTCAAAGGTAAAATCGTCATGTGCCAGCGGTGCTTTCGCATAGTTGAACGGGCCGGCACCGCCGTCTTCGGTATACCGGATGTTGGGATGCTTCATCAGGTCATACTTGGCATCCAGTATGGGCCGTTCCCCGCGGATAAACAGAAGTGCATTCTGGTTATCCAGCATACGGACTTCATCCGGCTGTAACAGCTCCCTTCCGCTCTGCTGGAAGTTGGTGGAGTAGCTGCCGGATTTTCCTTTGGTCTGCCCGTAGGTGTTGGTGTCTATGGTTTCTTTCCCCAGTAATTCTGATACATATTTGTGTGTCTCTTTTTCATTGCCGCCCAGGTACAAAAACTCATCGCAGTTGCCCACCAGACTTTCCCAGGAGTCCTTGAACAGAGCCTTTAGCTGGCTCATGTTCTGGATGATGATGCTGCAGTAAATGGAACGGGAACGGCAGGTTGCCAGGATCTTCTCAAACTCATTTGGCAGGGATACGTTTGGAAACTCATCCATGATGCAGTTGACCGGAACCGGGAGGGCACCGCCATGCACACGGTCTGCCATATAATAAAGAGTCTGGAAAAGCTGGCTGTAGATCATACCTACCAGATAATTCAAAGAGGTGTCCGCATCCGGAATACAGCAGAAAAGGGCAACTTTTCTTTCGCCCATGCTGGAAAGATCCAGTTCATCGGTATTGGTCAGCTTGGCGATCTGCGGCAGGTTGAAGGCTGCCAGACGGACACCAACACTGATCAGGATGGACTTGGCGGTCTTTCCTGCCGCCTGCTTGTAAATGTGGTACTGCTTGACGGCAATGCTGTCCGGGTCCCGCATCTCCAGACGGTCAAACAAAATGTCCAGAGGGGACTCGTAGTCCTCATCCTCTTCTTTTACCTGTGCCGAGCCTAACATCTCCATGATCACGGCGAAGTTCTGTTCTTCCGGCGGAGCTTCATGGAGCAGATACAGCATCAGTGCCTGAAGCAGTGCTGTCTCGCTCTTCTCCCAGAACGGATCGGAGGACTGGGAACCTTTGGGTGTGGTGTTTTGTATCAGATTGGAAATGAGACGGAGTACGTCTTTGTCATCGTGGACGTACTCGAATGGATTGTAGCAAAAAGATGTGTCGGGATTGATGAGGTCAAAGACACGCACCTCATATCCTTTCTTTTCCAGCAGACCGCCTGTCTTTCGGAGCAGCTCGGCTTTGGGGTCTGTAATGACCATCGAGCAGCAGCACTGCATGATGTTCGGCAGGGCAAAGCCTCTGGATTTTCCTGCACCGGAGCCTCCCACCACGAGGATGTTGAGACATCTGCGGTGCTCGTGGGTGTCCAGGCTGATGCGGAAGTTCTGCGTCAGCAGGATGTTCTGGGAGTACGGCTTCTGGCTGTATTTCTTACAGATCTGCCGGGCATCACCCCATCTGGCGGAACCATGTTCTTCCCCTCTGCGGTAGTTCTTCTGGCTGGAATAAAAAATGCCGATCCCGGCTGCGTAAAGTAACGTGCAGACCAGCACCGACTTGATGGTATATTCCGTATAATGAAGCTGGAAGGGGTGGTTCAGTTTTTCCGTTAGAACCTCCATCAGCTCAAAAAGATTCCTGCCCGGCTGAATAGCATCCGCAATCAGGAGCGCTGCCCACCAGATGACAGGCAGTCCGGCAAGCCAGATCACCCAGTCTGACTTCCGGCTGTTTGTTACCGGGATGGCTGCTGTTTTGGCCTCTCTGCTCTCGGCAGATCCGTGATGTGGAAGCTGTCCACTCCAGGAACGAGGGCAAGGCTGCTTCCATTCTCCCAGTTTACGTGGATCTGCCCTGCATCGTCTACCATATCCACCTTACCTTTTAAGCCGGGTGGCATGTGGCTCTCCCCCTCCATGCTGTTAAGCGTGACCTCTGTTCCCGGCGGATATCTTCTCCTCATGGCTTCTATTCTTTCTTGTGTCATATTTCTGTATATTCGTACCACATCCTTTCTTTATCTTCCCCGTCCACGGTATGGGCGGCGGTATCTGGATTTCATGATCTTTAACAGGACACTGTCGATCCCATCGGAATAGCGTCCGTTTTTCAGGTATGTGTCCCGGAGCTTGTTTAAAGCTTCTACAGATTTGGTGTGTTCAGCTTCTGTCAGGTAGAGCTTTCCTTCTTCCTGCTCTGCCAGCTTCAGAACCAGATCCCGTGTGGTATCCACCGGAAGCCCCTGTTCTTTTTCCTGCCGGAACACTTCCCGGAGGGCATGGATCAGCATATGGTTCATGATCCGGTCCATCTTTACATATCGCATTCTTGTCATAGGCGAGCCTCCTTTTTTCCTCTTTTTTCTCAACCACAACATACCACACTTCCTCCCGGAAAGCTACTGCAAAAGAGCCGGAAAAACCCCTTTTATCAGCGTTCCGGGGACTTTTTGTTCTTGGCTGGTTTCTCTGATTTCTCCTCTGGGACGGCAAATTCATCGGGCATAAATTCCTGCTCACTTTTGCCGAGGTTGCGGTCTACCTGCTTGCCGATGGAATAGGCTGCGCTCTTTACATTCTGAATAAAGGAGCGGAGTTCTTTCGGATCTTTCTGTCCGAATGCCTGCATCTCGCATACCTTGTCAAAGGAAAAGCCGGAGACATCCACGCCATATTTCTGTGCTGTCACATACGCCGCACAATAAGCCTGTGCCGCTACCCCTGCCCGGCTGTAGCTTCCATCGTGATGGTCAAGAGATGCATACGCCAGTTCCCGGCTGATGGAATGGAATGTTGTATTTTCACTCATGCCGTTTCGGACATAGATCGTCCGCTGATTCGGGATATACTGTGCCTGTACCTTATCCGGCAGGTTGTCTGCGATCTGAATCCGTACCTCGCTGTCGGTCAGCAGTGCTTCCATCAACTGGTCCATCGGTTTTGGCTCCGCCTCTTCCGGCTGTTTGGTGCGAATCTGGCTGATGTCATAGGCTTTCTGGATGGAGTATCCCTGCTGGATGACACCATCCTTTTCGTATTCCTGTCCGACAATGAAGTTGTATCCCTTGCTTCCGGTCTTGACTACTTTGCCTTCTTCTTTCCATTTTTCAAAGGTCTTAATCTGCCGGATCTCCGGGTTCTGTGCATAGAGCAGGAACAGGTTGTCTGTCCTCTGTGGCTTACACTGTCCCATAAAATCAAGGAATCCTTTTAAGGAGTCCCCATTCTGGAAGATCTCCTGTGCCTTTCCATCGATCATGCCCCAGATTTCTTCCCTCTCCTGCTTTTTCTGTGCGGCATATTCCTCTTTCGATAGCCGCTGGGCGGACGGTTCCTGCGTGTCCTGCCCTAAAAATTTTGTCAGGTCCATCTTCTACCTCGCTTTCACCTTTCGTTTATTTCTCGCTTTCTTCTGCGTTTTCTTTGGTCCACGGTTCTTTTCCCGGCTCCGCTTCTGGGATTCCTCTGCTTTCTCCCGTTTGATGTTCTCCAGCTCCCGGCGGACACTGGGACGCTCCTGTTCCCTTGGCTTTGCTCCATCAGTCCCGTTTTCCTGCCCGGTAGAAATATTTCTGCTGTGCAAGGAAAAGCCGGACAGATTCTCTTCCCCCTCTTCCTGCACCGGGATAAAATTTTCCGGTTCGGAAGACTCCTTTTCAGGATGATTCTGATTCTTCTCTCCTTGAGAAAAATCCATGTCACCGACCTGGAATGCTTCGTCCAGATCGCTGATCTCAAACTGCACCTCGCCCTCCGGCATCTGCACAGTTTCCTGTACTGCTTCGGTTTCCGGTGCTTCCATTCCGGCGGTTACCTCATGGACAGCTTCCCCGACTTCGCTCCTTACAAAATCAAGGTTCATCTTATCCATAACCCGGTTGACCTTGGCTGCGTCATCCGCAAAGACCATGACCTCGCTCATCTCCGGGTTCTTTTTATCACGGATAATCACATAGAGCAACCCTCGCTTCCTGCCCTCACTGCAGAATTCACGCAAGCGGTCAGACGGCACAGTAAAGAACTTCAATGGCTTGTTCTCCTTTAACATCCGCACCATCCGGGTTCTGCCCCTCGTTTTCTTCTGGTCTTTTAATACGGCGGCAACAAATACCGCCAGATGCTTTGCCAGCGTACCCGAAAGTCTGAGCCCGTGGTCCACGCCGTCCAAGGAATACCGGACGATCTGATCCGCCGCATCGCCTCCATAATTCATACTGTTCACCTGCTTTCTGTTCTCGGTTGTCTGTTTTTCTCCGTCTGTTCTGCCTGTCTCTGGATCTGCTCTGCCAGACGCATCTTTTCTTCCATCTCTTTAGACTGCTGTTCGATCCGGATGCAAAGACGGATATCCTTCCGAAGCGGCCTCAGTTTTTCGGTGATCTGACCGATCCTAACACTGTCCGGTTCGCTCCGGTAGAGCCGCTTCCGTTCTTTTGTGAGTGCCTGCACCTGTTCTTCCAACGGGGTTCGGTATGCCATCAGTTCTTCACGGGTGGTAATCTGATACTTCTGAAGAAATTCCATCTGCTCGATCCTGGCATCCAGTTTTCGGATATCTGCCCGGAGCACTGGGGAGATTCTTTTCGGCTTCTGCTTTAGAACACCCATCTGATACAAATAGGAATAGTACAGGGCCTGTATCCCTTTTAACTTCTTTTTCGGGGGCTGGGAAGCTCCTTCTTTTCCAGCAGTTGTCCTGCTCTTGGGCTGTAAGATCCACTGCCGGATGCTCTCTTCTGAGTAATTCTTCCCAAGGCTCCGCAGACGGATATACCGTTCCATCCCCGGTGCTTTCAATGCGATGTACTTCCGATTCAGCTTCCACTGATATCCTCTCTGCTTCATCTGGTCCAGAAATTGTTTCCATGTGAAGCTTTCTGCCACCGCATCACGGATATCCAGACGGATCGAGGTTCTCCAGGTTGGCTTTCCGTCCTGTTCTGCCATCCACTGGGCATAAGATTTCCCTTTGCCATTTTTCGGTTCGATAACTGATAAGCCGTATTTCAGGCATAAGGCATCCGAAGTTTTCCGCACATCCTCGTAGTAGCTCCTGCTGTTACTATGGTACTTTTTCCCATCTTTCATGCTCACGGAATTAAACACGATATGGTTGTGGTAATGCTCCGTGTTCAAATGAGTGGTGATGACAGCTTCATATTTTCCCTGAAGGAGTCTTTCTGCCAGCTCCATGCCAATCTGGTGGGCAAGTTCCGGGGTGACTTCCCCTTTGGCAAAGCTCTGCACCAGATGGAAGCCCTGCACCCCGTCCATCTTGTTGTATCGTTTCTTTGTATCTACCATATCTTGATAAGCAGTCTCACAGACACAGCCAATGGCATCCTCAAAAATGGAACGCTCCGTCTTGTCCCGGTTCATTGCATATTGAATAGCTTCTTCCAGAGAGCCGGCACTTTGTCCTTTCTTTGTGGTCTTATCCTTGTTTCGAATGTAAGTAATGGAATTGTCCAGACGGCTGACCGGGATGATACTGGTGTATGCCATCGGCTACCATTCCTCTTTGACCAGCCTCCATGTCTCTTTCGTCATGCGGAGCATTTCCCGAATATTCTCTTCCCCTGCCATCCCACATCCATTGGCTACATGGGCAAGCTGATTGGCATTGTTGCACAGACCGGATACTTTCCTTAAAAGTTCGGTATGATGTTCACAGGGTCTTGCCCGGACTTCGCCGCCCATGACAATGGAACGGATGTATTCCTCACGGGACAGGCCGCTTTTTTCTACCTGCTCTTCCAGAAAACGCAGCTCCTTTGTATTGAGGCGGACTGGTATCACATGGTTTCTTTTTCTCATCTCTTCACCTGCTTTCCAACGGGTTATTGATCGTTTCCTTACATTTCACGGTTTTTCCAGATCAGGAATCCTGTCAGCACGCCAATGGCTACGGCTGCAGCAATAATCTTTTTCTTCATATAGGCCTCACCCCCTTTCCGGTACCCGGCACAGTTCCATCGGGGCAAGCATGATTCCTCTTTTCTCCATCTCTTTCGCAAATTCCAGAAGGTTCCATTTCTTCCCATCGATCATGGCAGATTCTGCATCCAGATAATGGCAGGTGGATACGTTCCGCTCTCCATTTGGGGCATTCTGCACAAGGCTCTCCCCGTCTGAAAGCCGGAACAGTTCCTGTCCCTGACTGTTTACAAAACAGATGCACACGCCGTGGTCAATGATCTCCTTTGGTTTCATCCGGCACCGCTCCAGTGCCTCATCCTCCCGTTTTCCTGAGATCAGTAAACACATTGCAAACACGCCCATTGCCCCTCCGGTCATTGTGCCAAGTATAAATCCTAACATTTCTTCGTTCTCCTTTCGTCTGTTTACGGCTCGATATGGGGGATTGGGGTTCTCCCCAAAGTGCGTTTGGATATCCAAACGCTATGCTTGCAAAACCAGTCGCATTTTGCTTCGTCCCCTCTGAACCTATCGTTTTTCGGAATTATTCGTTTTCTTTGATTTTGCTTAACCCATCCAGCGTGGTACAGATGATATGGAGTCTGTCAGCCATGCTGATCTCCGTGTTCATCGTCCCGGTGGTCTCTTTTCCGCAGACGACCACCATCCTGCACCGTCTTAAGATCTGATGGGACATTCTCCGCATAGCCTGCATATCCTCCGCATCCCCATCATCAAGGAATGGGGAAAAGCTGTACTGCGGACAGATCGGCACATATCCCAGTTCGTAGATCTTCCGGCAGTACCGCTGTACTTTGGTCTTTCCCTCTTCTGCAGAGCAGCAGACATAAGCAAGTGCCTGTTCCAATACGACCATCTCCTTTCCTGACCAGACAAGTTTCCTCTGCCCGGCGTTTTTCCAAAAAGAAACACCCACAAAGCATTCCGGCTCTGTGGATGTCTTGTGGACATCTGGATTCTTTTCTTCCTTTTTTCAGATGTCTGGCAGACATCCGGTTACTGTGGTTCTTTATTCTCTGCTTCTGCCCCGGCTTCCAGTGCGATACGGACACGGTCGCTTCCCAGCTTATAATATGCATCCGTCACTTCGATGCCGACTGCCTGATAGCCCGACTCTGTCGCCGCAAGGATGGTCGTGCCAGCTCCGGCAAACGGGTCTAAGATCAGGCCGCCCGGCTCGCAGATCTGGATGACATCCTTCATCAGCTGGAGCGGCTTTTCTGTCACATGGATGCGGTTCTGGGGATTCCCATAACGGAACACACCCGGAAGACAGGACACCGGGCGGTTGATTGGCATCGGACCGTTGCTTCCCCACACGATGTATTCTGCCTGCTGGCGAAACCTGCCTTTTTGCGGACGGGAATTTCCTTTGTCCCAGACTGCAGTTCCTCTCCAGATCCAGCCTGCCCACTGAAGGGCATCGGTGATAGACGGGTACTGTCTCCAGTCAATAAAAAGGCAGATCGGAGCCCCTCTCTTGCAGGCTTTCCGCACATCGTACAGCCATTCTGCCATCCAGTGGGTCCAGGAACGCTGATCCTTGTTATCCCCATCAAAGTCCGGAAGGGCATTCTCTGCTTTCATGCTGCTATACTTCTGGTTGGTGGTGCGGTTGCGTTCATTCTGCTTGGTTCCCCCGGACGCATAGGGCGGATCGGTCACGACTGCATCAAAAATCCCCGGCTGGAATCCTTTTACCAGCTTTAAGGTATCCCCATGCAAGATACGCCAGTTCTCCCCTCCGGCAGACTCATCCGGCAGACAGTCCGGTTTTAAAAGATCTTCAAGTTTCAGGGTATTTCCCATAGGCATCATCCTTCCTCTTGCTTATTTCCCAGATTTCTCTGGAAGTGCTTCTATCTATGGAACTGCTCATCGGCAGGTATCCTCTTTTTTTGGTACTTCTTTTCTCGGTGTTCTGCGCTGTTCACGGTGATCCGACAGTTCGGTTTCCACATATTCGCTGATGATTCCCAGTGCTTCATAATAATTGCCACTCTTGTGGACACGGTCTGCCATCTCGTTGGCCTGTTCGGACATCCCGGCACATCTGAGCAATCTTGAGGCATCCCCAAGGATTGAGAAAATATTTCCGTCATGCCCTAAGAGCTTCAGCTTCGGACGGGACGGATTTGGTTTCGGCTGCTGTTCCTGCATCTCGTTTTCTGGTGCTTTCACCTGTATCTGGAAATCCGAGCCGGCACCGACATAGAAATGTAAGTATAATTCACCGCCGTCTACCTTGATCTCCCGTTGTTCCAGACTTTCTCCCCAGCCATCGCTGTACTGGCCTCTCAGATACTGCCCCACCACACGGTATTCCTCTGGTGTCAGATTCTCCCGGAGTGTCAAGTTTGCACAGCCATATAAAACACCATCCTGTTCTTTTACCGCCATTGTAATGCGTTCCACTTTTTCCTTAATGTCCTTATTTCGGTCAAAATAATCAATCAGGTTGCATGGCTGGTTGTCAGGCATACCGAGCCGGTTGATCTCGTCAAGCTTTTCTGCTATAGATGGCTGATACTGCACCAGGTCAGGTCCTTCCAATGGTTCCGCATCATCCAGATCCACAATATCTGAATAGTCCGGGATAAACTCTGCCATCAGAGGGGACAGCATTTCCACTTCTATTTTTTCTTTGATAGGCATCACCTCACTTCCTTTCTCTGCCGTTTCTCCGGTGTTCGGGCAGCCATCTTTGCCATATCTGCCCAGTCTGCCCCTTCGATCTCCGGCAGGTTCTCGATGATCCGATAGCTTCCCTCGTAGGCTTTTCGGATATGTTCACACGCCCACCGTCCGGCAAAGTCATTGTCGGTACATACTTCAATCTCGGTAATCTCCGGGTGCTGGGACAGAAAATGTTCCAGTGCCTGCGGCTTTTTCATACTCCGCTGGCTCTGCCCTTCTTTTGGTGCACTGATCCCGCCAAGCTCCAGACGGTACTTATCCCGGCTTCCCTGTTCCAGTGTCATGTGCGCCAGCACATCCACACAGGCTTCATAAACGGCAACCCGTCTGCATCCTGTTTGTGCCGGAACACAAAAAGCGTATGCCTTTTCGCTTCCAGCCTGTTCCATCTTAAAAGCCTTTCCGCTGGCATCGTAAATCCCACGCAGGAAAGCATATCTTGCCACCTGATTTTCGTCCCGGCCTACGAACACAGCATTGTGATAGGGCAGGCTCTCATAGAGGATTCCCAGATGAACACACTGCTGTAAGACCTCTCCACTGATTCCGCGCTCTTTCAGATATCGGAACACCCTGCGGCAGTCCGGGCTGACTGGCGGCAGGACAAACAGCTTTTTGGGCTTTGTCTCCACAGGCGGAGGGATGTAGGTGGGATACTCATCTTTCAGCATTTGCACTGCCTCCAGAAAGGAACACCCATCTACATGGATCAGGAAATTTAAGGCACTGGTTCCCCCGATATCTCTGGATTTCCAGTGCCACTGGCTGGTGAGCTCGTTGATTTTAAAGCTATCGTGGTCTGTCAGCTCCCATTCATTTCTGGCTGAAGATTTTTTCAGGCGGTTCGGCTGGTATTTCTTCAGGTACTCAATGGCGGTGATTTCCCTTGCCCGTTTGATCTCTTCTTCCGGAATCCACGGCATTACATCACGGTATCCCGGAGCTGCTCTGCCTTATCCGTTTTCTCCCACGGGAATTCCTTTCTTCCAAAATGCCCGAACACGGCACTCTGTCGGTAGATCGGCCGCTTCAGGTGCAGGGTGTCACTAATCTGGCTTGGGGTAAGCCCAAACACCAGAGGAATCGCAGCGGCGAGGCAGTCATCCGCACAAATCTTTCCGGTTCCAAAGGTATCCACCTGCACCATGACTGGCTGGGCAACCCCGATGGCATAGGCAAGGGACACCTGACATCGGCTGGCAAGTCCGGCAGCCACCATGTTTTTGGCGATGTAACGAGCCATATACGCCCCGGATCGGTCAACTTTGGAACAGTCCTTCCCGGAAAATGCACCGCCGCCATGCGGTACCAGACCACCGTAGGTATCCACCATCAGCTTCCTTCCGGTCAGTCCGGTGTCTGCATCCAGACCTCCGCACACAAATCTGCCCGATGGATTAATCAGGATCTTGGTATCCTCATCCGGCGGCAGCATGCGGAGTGCCGGGCGCAGCACTTTCTCCCGGATCTCATGCTCCAGCTTCCGAAGGGATTTTTCCTTTTCATGCTGACAGGACACAACGACCGTATCCAGACGGACAGGTCTGTCATCTTCGTATTCCACGGTCACCTGTGCTTTTCCGTCCGGCAGGATTCCCATGATATATCCACTTCTACGGCTTGCAGACAGTTCTCTTACAATGCGGTTCGCCAGAACCACTGGCATCGGCATAAGCTGCGGCGTATCATCGCAGGCGTATCCCACCATGATTCCCTGATCCCCGGCTCCATTGGCAAGTCCGCTCTGAACAGAAACAGTTCCTGTCCTGCGTTCTCTGGAACGTTCCACTGCCCCGGCGATATCCGGACTCTGTTTGTGGATGAGGGCATCCATATGGATTCCATCTGCTTCATAGCCTGCACTCTCCAACACCTTTCTGACGATTTCAAACACCTGTGGCTCATATCGGCTGGTGATCTCTCCTGCCACAATGATGTTCCCTTTAGTAGCCAGCACTTCGCAGGCCACCTTGGAATTTTCGTCCTCTTTCAGACACGCATCCAGAATACTGTCTGCAATTAAGTCGCAGAGCTTATCCGGATGTCCTTCCGTTACGGATTCTGCTGTATAAAATCGTTTCATAATTATTACCATCCTTTCCAACGAGTCAAAACTCGCTGCTCGTTATAAACTAAATAGATCCAGCAGAAAGCACTCCTTTTTGGAACACTTCCTGCCGGATCTGGATTATGAGCTGTCTCACATTCTGCACTTTTCTAGTACGTTCAGACACTTTTTTCCACCTGAATACTACCAACACACACCCTTACATAATCCCCCTGTTTTGAACACTTCCCAGTCTGTGCGGTCATCATTTGTCTCATTTTCTACACTTTTTGGGGGCTTTCAGACACTTTTTGTTAGAGCATTCGCTGATATTCCGTAGAGTATTTACCAAAGTTTCCACTTTTGAACACATTTTCCATCTGAATACACCTGGCATACACCCTTTATATACTCCCCTGTTTTGAACACATCCCTGTCCATGCGGTCATTATTTGTCTCATTTTCTGCACTTTTCGGGTACTTACGAACACTTCTGACTCCACACTGCCCCGGAAACCGGCACCGCCAGGACGATATTCCTGGCACCGCTCCATTCATATGAACACGTGACGAGCGTCAAAACCTTATCGTATATACACTTCAGGTAATCATCTCCGGTTTCGAACACTTCCCTCCGCTTGGCTACTTTTAGGTACTCTTGCACGGCCACCACATCTGGAAGTTTCTGCTGGAACGGGAACAGATTCCGGTCTGCTTTCAGTACCGTGACAATCTTATACTCCTGAATGCCGTCCTCTGTCTGAAGATAAGCAAAACGATGGGCGTTATAATAATCTTCCCCTGCATATAAGTCCAGGTTTCCGAACATCGCCCCGCTGTTCATGTTGTGACCGTAAATGGTGAGATTCCTGCTTTCGGACACTTTACAGTCTGCCTGTAAAAACAGGCTTCCGTTGATGTCATATTCCTTTTTGTAATTCCGTTTCAGGTAAAACTCCCCATTCTCCTGTTCGGACTGAAGCACCGGGTAATCAATCCCGGTATCCGGTATGGTCAGCCATCCCTGCACATCCGGGTATTGTTCCTGGAGAGAAACAAGGTCTACCGCAGCCACTGGGCATTTTCTCCCAGCTGGTTGGTCTTTCTTTTCAGATCCTGAGGCTCCCGGAGCTTCCGGCTCCGGGAAATTCCCTTTCAGCTCTGCCACCAGCTTTTTGTTCTCCATTGGGAGATATACCATATGGTAAAGCAGGAACCCGGCACTTAAGGAAAGTGCTGCAAGGCATACCGTTTGAAAAAGTTTTTTCGCGATTTTCATCGTTCCTGTCCGGCTTTCCTCTGCTTCTTTGGCTGGCTTTTCTGCGTCTGTCCCGGCACAGGCGGTTTTCTGGCTGCTTTCAGGATCGGCTCTGTCGGAATCTGGTTCTGTCTGCAGCCCTTTAAGATTCCGGTCAGGTACGACCGTCCGGGCGGATTAAAGTTCTGCATGTAATCTTTTGTCATGATATAGACAATGGCTTTGATCTCTCTTCCGCCTTTATTCTTGACGGTGATTTCCTGTTTGTCGTAAAAATCAGGATAGCCTTCATAAAGATCCAGGCTCTTTTCGCAGTCCCCGGTCAGTGACCAGAGGACGCCGTCCACATGGCTTTCCTCTTCCGGGAAGATGGTGGCAAGACCGCTTCCTGCGGCTGCAAAGGTCAGCCGATACCCCTCCAGGCGGACGGTTTCTACCACCTCCGCCTTTGGGCACCGATATGCCATCTGGTCCAGATCCATGTTGCTTCCATACGCAAAATATAATTGTTTCAGCCTATCTGCCCCCCTTTTTTCTTCTTTCTTCTGGATGCCACACTCATGCCGATCAGACCGCCTGTGGAAAGGATCAGGCACAGGGCCGGAATCCAGAGGTTGGTGTCATCGCCTGTTTTCGGGTTACTTACAGACGGGGTGTCCTCCGGCAGCTTCTCGTTCGTCACTTTCTGGATGACTTCAATCACTGGGGTTTTGTCATCTACATAAGTAAATGTCACTTCATGCTTGGTCTCATCCAGCTGATATCCTTCCGGTGCTTTGGTCTCAACCAGATAATAAGTGGCTGCCTTATCAAATTTGCCATCCTTATAAGTTCCGATTGCAAGCAGTCCGCTGGTTGCATGACCGTTTTCATCAGTGGTCAGGGTTTCTACCACTTTTCCATCGGCATCCCTCAATTCAAATTCCGCACCTTTCAGTGCAGCTCCGGTATCCTTGTCCGTTTTCTCAATGATCAAACGTCCCTTTGCGGTATCATCTTTCATGGCTACCTTCTGGATCTCTGCGATGTCTGCCACCTCGAAGGTGATCTCTTCCGAAACGACATAACCGTTTGGAGCCTGCTCTTCTTTCAGGGTGTATTTACCGATTGGAAGTTTTTCGATATAATGCGGCTCTTTACCGGAAGTCCAGGTTTCTACGATATTGCCATTTTCATCTGTGATGGTCAGTTTGGCTCCTTCGATCTCATTATCTCCGGTAATATCCGTTTTGCTGATCTCCACTTTGGTCACATCATCTTCCATTACCTGTTTCTGGATCTCTGCAGTATTCTCTACGGTGAATGTGATGCTTTCCGCAGTGGCATATCCATCGGCCGGCTTGGTTTCTGTCAGGGTGTAAGATTTTCCTACGACCAGTTCTTTGATGATGTGCGGCTCCTTGGTGGATGTCCATTCCTCAACAACAGCCCCGTTTTCATCCGTCAGCTGTAATCTAGCTCCCGGCAGTTCCTCGCCCGTGGTCAGATCGGTTTTGGAAAGCTCCACGGTTGTCGGCTCATCTTCAAATACAAATTCATAGGATGCTTCTGCTTCTTTATCCCCCTGGTACTCGAAAACAAATTCCTGTTCTTCTCCGGTGGTAACAAATCCATCCGGTGCATACAGCTCCTTCACATAATAGGTTCCGTCAATCGGCAGGTCTGCAATAAAGGAAATCTTTCCATCTACATCTGTTGTTTTTAACTCGATCAGGGTATCTGCTTCCATCAGCACCTTTCCAGATGCGGACAGGATGTCGTTCCTAGTGTACAATCCAAAGATGCCGCCTTTTAATACACGGTCGGTATCCTTTTCTTTCTTCAGGACGTTCACTTTCACCTTCTGGCGGTTGTTCTGCCAGTCCTCATCGTATACGACAACCGGGGTATCCTGATCGCGGTAGGAAAGATCTACATATCGTGGTTCTTCATCCAGGATATAACCATATGCTGTGCCTACCTCTTTGACATAATATTTTCCAACCGGAAGGTCAGATACTTCTGCAACACCGTTTGCATCGGTAGTTACAGTTGCTACCAGTTCGTCCTTGGAATAATAGTCCGGGCTTACGCCATCAGCTGCTTTGATATCTTCGGCAGCACGGATTTCGAAGGTAACGTCTGTCAGGCTTCCTGTAATGTACTCAAAGAAATGTTCCACAACACCTTTGACGTTATCCAGCAGGGTGATCTTATCGAGAAATTCGCCCTTCTTGTTTACGATCAGCAGTGCTTTCGGTACATGGTCCTGCATTTCCACTTTCTGTATTTCTGCGGTATCCTCGATGGTGAATTTCACATCCGTAGTCTTTAAATAACCAAGCGGTGCAAGGGATTCACGGAGGATATAGGTTTTTCCAACAGTCAGATATTTGATCACATGAGGCTCATCCTTTACGGAAGTCCAGCTGTCGATCACGTTTCCATCCTCATCCAGAACAGAAAGGGATGCTCCGTTCAACTCCACGCCTGTTGTCAGATCGGATTTTGTCACCTCGATGGTCGTCGGCTGGTTCTTCTTAATCGATTTCAGTTTAATGGTCTGGATGTCTTGTCCCTGATAGGTGGCATCAAATTCCAGTACCTCATCAGAGGATACAAAACCGTCCGGTGCAGAAATTTCTTTTACATAATAAGTTCCAAGCGGCAGGTCCAGGGTGAAGTGTGCCTGTCCCTTTTCATCGCTTGTAATCTCCTGTAATAAGGTGTCCGCTTTCACGATTACATTGTCACCGGATTTGATCTCATTCTTATTATAAAGACCAAAGACGGCTCCAGCTACCACGCTTCCGGTTTCTGCATCCTGTTTTTCCACGGTGATGCTTACCTTCTGGCGTTCATTGGTAAATGTCACTTCTTCGTCTACAACCGGGGTATCCTGTCCGGCATAGGTAAAGGTTACCTTTTCTCCTTTGGCATTCCAGGTGTATCCTTCCGGTGCTTTTTTCTCTTCTACACGGTATTTTCCGAGCGGAAGATTCTCGATTACGGCACTTCCGGTTTCATCGGTCGTTACCGTTGCCACCAGTGTGTCCTTGGCATATTCCAGATAACGGTTGCCGTTCTCATCTGTCTGATGGTCTGCGGTATAGATATCCTCGGAGGCGTAAACTTCAAACACGGCTCCTGCAAGGCTGGCTTCCTCATAAGTAAAGTCTTTATCAAAACCTTTGACTACTTCGCCTTCTTTGCGGATGGTCAGTCTGCCCTTAGCTGGGTGGTTCTCAAAATCCACCTCGATGATTAGGTCACCGCTGACCGGATCTTCCTGGTATGCGGTATCACTGTCTACCTTGATTTCCACGGTATTGGTGCTGTGGGTATATCCATCTGGTGCAGTCACTTCTTCGATGCGGTAATTTCCACAAGCCAGATTCTGTGGCAGGATCAGGTATCCGTTTTCATCCGTAAAATAGGATTTATGTACCGTAGTGGATGGATAAGTAGTCACTTGTTCTACATATTTCTTGTTATCCAGATCGTATACTTTAAATTCAGTATTCGGAACCAGAACAGATTTCTTTGTCTCGTCATCTTTTTTGACGATTTTTAATTTTGCTTCAAACTCTTCGTCCAGAAGCACACGCCATACCTGCGGTTTCTCTGGATTGTTCTCTGAAATCACAACTTTGAAATCATCAACTGGTTTGAAGTTGTGCGGTGTGGTGGTTTCTCTTACAATGTAAGTCCCGTATGCAAGCGGAATGGAGCATGCATATCCACGCTCATCCGTGAACATTTCTGTCTGTCCGTCTGCAGTCAGCACGACCGGAGTAGCGGATGTAAAATCATAGGAACCGTCCTTATTTTTCTTCAGGCTGCTCTCCAGATATGCACTGAATCCCACACCTTTTAACAGATCGGCATCGGTCTTTCCGTTGTTGGCGGCTTTGATGATCTGAAACGGCTGTTTGATCACATCTTCCAGAGAAGTTACGGTACGTTCTACCGTCTGAACCAGATCTCCCTCGTCATTACACTCCAGATCATGTTCTCCCGGGTCTGCCAGATATCCGACAGGCGGAGTCAGTTCTTTAACGTAATACTTTCCGAGATAGAGGTCTGCGACTTCTGCATTTCCCTCTGTATCCGTAGTCAGGGTTGCAATCTGTGTTCCTGCCGGGTAAAGAACACCTGTCTGTCCATCTGGATGTACGATATCTTCACGGGCATACAATCCGTAAACAGCACCCTCAAGGGTTGCATCTCCCTGTGCGGTCTTTCCGGTTTCGGAATCCTCTTTTACCAGTTTGATCTTCGCATTGATCCGCTCATTCTGGAACGTATGGTTGAAAGAAACCGTTGCCTCTTTGTCTGTTGTGTACTGGAAGGTAAAGGAGTACACATCCTCGCCGTTTCTCACATATCCAGCTGGTGCACCCAGCTCTTTCATGTAGTAGCTGTTGGCTATCGGCAGGTCTGCCTGATATATGGCTTTTCCGTCTATTCCGGTCACTGCTTTCTCAATGAGAGTATCTTTCTTGACCACAATGGTTCCGTCCGCTGCTTTGATGTCATTTCCGGCATACAGACCATAAGTGCCGCCCGGAAGGTATTTCCTGGTTTCCTTATCCTGCTTGTATACACTTACGCTTGCTTTCTGGCGGTCATTTTTGAATGTCACGCTTCCCATGACCTTTTCTACGTTGCTTCCAGCATAGGAAAGGGTGATCTCCTGGCTTTCGCCTGTGCATACCAGATTTTGTGGTGCCTGCATTTCTTTTACTACATATTTTCCCAGATATAGATTATCCAGTGTGGCACTTCCGTCATCTCCGGTGGTAAGTCCGGCTTTGACTAATGCGTCTTTTTTGTAGACTACTGTTCCGTCTGCGGATACAATGTCCGACGCGGCATAAACGTTATAAACCGCACCTTTCTGTTTCTGCTCGGTATAAACAAAGGAAACACCATCATCAGTTACCTTTGCCCCAGTCAGAACTTCCCCTAATTTATAAACAGTCAGGCTTGCCATCTGTTCAGCATCAGTAACGGTCTGTTTTACAGTGCCGCCGATGACCAGGTTCACATCGTAAGCCTTAGTGTCCAGCAGGTATCCGTTTGGTACGGAGATCTCTTTCAGGTATACGGTATCCTGTGTTTTTGTGATCGTAACGCTGGAAGCTCCGTTGTCATCTGTGGCCGGCATCTTCGTGATCAGGTTCTTTCCGTCCTTGTCACTGTAAACGCCATAGACTGCACCTGCGATGGCTTTGTTGCTCTTGCGGTCCTTTTTTACGATTTCTAGAGTTGCCTGTTTTACCCATGAAACTTTAAAATCCACATATTTCTCATCGGTCACGCCCTCGCCAAATACCAGGGCAAGGTCCTGTGTCTCGCTTCCGGTGGTGATCTTATAAGCGGAGTAGTCTTTGATGATGCTTCCTTTCATGGTGGAAGACCATTCCCCTTTGACATCCACAGCCTGTGTCAGCGGTGCGGATAAATAAAATTTGGTACCGCCGCAGATTTCCACGGATGCACCTACACTGCTGGTCTTTCCGGTTGTCACATTATGCAGTCTGACACCGGACGGCAGTTTCATGGTGATGGTCTGCAGTTCGGATGCCTTGAAGGTGATCTCTTCTGTTCTCTGGCTGTTGCCACTGATATATGCGGTAACATCTGCATTGGAGAAACTCATGTCCACTTCCGGGATCTCCGGCTGGCTCATGCAGTAATTGTAGAGTTCCATTGCCAGAGCCTGTCCGGTTGCATTCGTACCAGAAAAAGCGTCACCGCTGTTATTTGCATAGGATGCTGCCAGATGGACAATGATAAACTGTTTTCCGGCTGAAAAATCAGGATGTTTCTCAGAAAAAAATCCATTTTCACCGGATGCTTTGGTACCGTAGTAGCACACTTTTGCCAGTGCTTTGCTGTCACCCAGTTTGGTGATCTTGTAAACACCATCCCCAGGTCCCGCTTTGGATGGCTGCACACAGTAGGCAGTTGCAGACACATTTCCAAATTTAACGGTATATTTATAGGTTACATAGGAGCCCAAACCGTAGTCTGCATAATAGTATGCAGTCCCTCTTGTCACATTCACGTCCTGGGTTGCTCTTGTACTGGTATTGACTGCGGTGAATGAAACGGTTTCCCCATCTTCCATTGCTATCAGGTCAATATCCTGTTCCCCTGCCTGCTCCAGAACATCGCTGAGTGTCAGCCCGGATTCTGCATCGGTTGTATTTTCCGTTTCGGATTCCTCTAATGCGGCATCAAACTCGGATTCAGAAAGTCCATCCTGAAATTCGGATTCTGTTTCTTCCGGTTCTTCTGTCTCCGCTTCCTCTGTTTCAGATTCAGCTGTCTCCGGCTCAACAATTACAACAGGAATCTGTTGCTAATGGAGAAATCGGCATCTTCGCTCTTAACGGAGAAGCCTATATTAAGAAATTACAAAACGATAAAGACGGAATTTTCCTTATCTCTCTTAATGAAAAGTATGCACCTATCAAGGTTAGTGAAAATGACCGCTTAGACATATTTGGAAAAGTTCTTGGAAAATCTGATGCTTCTGCTATTACAGGACATTGCGAGAAGTCAGACCGGATAAGATCTTATAAGATCCTGTGCAAAACAGAGAAAATAAAAAAACATCTTCCAATCATCATAAGTCCCGAAAAAGAGTTATCCACTTTTCATAATTCCGCTGCCTTCATTTATTCAGGAGTACTTTCAGGCCCCTTTGCAGGGCTTGCCGATAAAGCATTGCCGATAAAATTGCAAGTCCTTTTTATTGGACACATTATTTTGCATAATTGACAATAAGAAAATATCTATAGAACTGAAAGAAGGGATTTTTATGGCAGTTACCAATAATATCAGAGAAATCCGGGAACAGCGTGGCATTTACCAGGATGACCTTGCCGCTGCTATCGGATACAGCACCAAAACTGTTGGCAGGATAAAACGTGGGGACAGCACCCCATCTGCCGAATTTATGCTGCGGATATCAAAATACTTTAATATGCTGGTGGAAGATGTATTCCACGTGGAAGATTGAGTCGGAGCAGCAATCCGGTTCACCTTCTATTTTGGACAGCTTTTCATGTCCTTATCAACAACTATAGTTTTTTGATAAATGCTTG
The DNA here is from genome assembly GCF_003479245.1 of Ruminococcus sp. AF17-12. NCBI lineage: Bacteria > Bacillati > Bacillota > Clostridia > Eubacteriales > Oscillospiraceae > Ruminococcus > Ruminococcus sp. AF17-12. The sequence continues at coordinate 30,194 of NZ_QUGY01000019.1, read as the reverse complement.
ACTGTAAACCTTGTTTATAGCTTATTATTAAGTAAAATAGAGTTGCTCGAAAGGAGGGCATAATATGACTATAAAAGACGTAGAAGAGCGAACAGGTTTATCCCGTTCTAATATCCGTTTTTATGAAAAGGAAAAACTTATTGAGCCTTCGAGAAATGAAAGTAATGGTTATAGAGATTATTCTGAAAATGATGTGGAAAATATAAAGAAGATTGCATATCTACGTACATTGGGAATTTCTATTGAAGATATACGAAGTATTATATCCGAAAAAGTAACATTGCAGGAAATGCTTGAGAAGCAAAAGGAAGTATTAAAAAATCAGATTACTGATTTGAATAAGGCGAAACTCATGTGCGAAAAAATGCTGGATGAAGAAAGTATTAGTTATGAAAAATTACAGGTAGAACAATATGTAACAGATTTGCGTGACTATTGGAAAGATAATCGAACTGTTTTCAAACTGGATTCCGTCAGCTTTTTGTATATATGGGGAAGTATGCTTACCTGGACTATGATTACCGCACTATGCTTGATTATTGGGGCTTTGTCTTATTCTAAGTTGCCGACAGAAATTCCAGTACAATGGAGTAAAGGAGTGGCAACATCCCTAGTTAATAAAAACTGGATTTTTATTTGTCCTGTTATATGTATCATAATCCGTTATTTATTAAAACCTTTTATCTATGCGAAATTGCAGATGAACAATTATTATGGAGAAATTATAACAGAGTATTTGACAAATTATATGTGTTTTATTGTGTTGTCAGTGGAAATCTTCTCCATACTTTTTACTTTCGGAGTGGTAAAAAGTGTTGTTGTACTGTTATTTGTGGACACGGCAATTTTTATTGGATTGTTAGTAGTTGGTTTGGTAAAAATGGATTTGAGAGGGAAAGAAGTTTTATGATTCAAATTTTATATTTCAGAAATAACAATAAGATACTATTTTTCCCACGCCTACTATGAGAACGGCGGCTATGAGATAGAAATTGCATATACTGGCGAATAAAAGAACCGCCGTTGCATGGTTTATTGGCTTCCATGTAGCTAGTATTCGGCTGAGGTATTGAAAGAGCTAGGATTGAAATGAGGGAAGTGGATAAATGTTTTGATTGACGAAATAACCTATACATGATAGTATAAATCCAAAGATGATGGTCTATCAGAGAGACTGTTATATATCTTCAAGTTTAAAAAGATAATTTTCAATAATTTTTCAAAAATCAGAATCAACAATTCATGACAAATCAACCCTGAATCGGGGAACGTTTCTCATAGAAAAGAACTACAAAAAATAAGAAAATAAAAACGGAAAACCATTGTCTGTAGTATAAGTATTTGTTATTATGAAGTAAATAGAGGATATTTTACAAAGTAAAGCTTAATCTAGAGAATCTGCCAGTGGCAGGCCTCTGTAGATACCAAGGTATACAAAAGGAGAGTGAAAAAATGAAAAAAGAAGCCATATCCTGTATCGACTGCGCAGTAAAAAACTGCAACAAAATGGATAAAATCTATCCGGATTTCTGTCTGACAACACACATGGATGAAGAAGTTCTAAATGAAGCTATGGAATGCTACAATGAAGACGAGAACCGCAAAGTAACAATCGCTGCAGCTGAAGTAGAGTATGAGAATTACTGCAAACATACCCGTGTCGAAGAAATCATGGATTTTGCAAAGAAGATTAATGCGAAAAAGATCGGGATCGCAACCTGTGTCGGATTGTTGAAAGAAAGCCGTATCCTGGCAGATATCCTGCGCAGACATGGCTTTGAGGTGTATGGTGTCGGCTGTAAAGCCGGAACACAGAAGAAGACATCGGTCGGCATCCCGGAATGCTGCGAAGGTGTCGGTGTGAATATGTGTAATCCGATCCTGCAGGCAAAGCTTCTGAACAAGGCGAAGACGGACCTGAATGTTGTGGTCGGACTTTGTGTGGGGCATGACAGTCTGTTTTACAAATATTCCGAGGCACTGACTACGACAGCAGTGACGAAAGACCGTGTATTGGGGCATAATCCGGTGGCGGCGCTTTATACTGCGGATAGTTATTATTCGAAGTTGAAGAAGAGTGAAGAAGAGTAATATTTCTAATTTGGGCGTTTAAAGATACATAAAGATATCCCATTCAAGCATTTCTCTTTTTATCCAACGAAAAAAAGAACACACAACACTCTGTATGTTCTCTTTCTGTATGTGAAGTCCAATATTATACTTTGAAGTAGCTATCCAATCCTTTGAACTCTTCCGCTTTCATTTCTTTTGTAACATCAGCATAGATGTTCAGTGTAGTTGAAATATCTGAATGTCCGAGTGCGTCTTGAATGACCTTTATATTTACTCCAGCTTCACACATTCTTGTTGTAAATGTATGTCTAAGCGAGTGGCAGCTAAAATGAGGAAGTAACACATCAGGTTCATCACTGTACAAAAACTGCTCATCATTGCAATCACGGATAATTCTTCGGATTGCTTTGTTGAGTGTGGCTTGGTGCTGTGCCTGACCAAAACGATTGATGAAAATAAAATCTGTATATCCGTCAATCGTGACCTCGCAATGAAGTCCTAAATCTTCCTGCTTCTGTTTCTCATGTTCCAATGCTTCTTTCACAAAACCGAGCATTGGAACCTACCTCATACTCGCCGGAGTCTTCGTTGTATTTACATTGAAATAACAGCCACTTTTACTTCCCTCGGTTCTGTGGTCATAATATACAAGAGTATGATTAACATCAATCATTCCACTTTCCATATCAATATCACACCATCTCAATCCAGTTACTTCCCCCACACGAAGTCCAGTTCCTATCATTACTGCAAAGACCGGATACCAGTGTTCATATACAGGGTGGGTTTTCAGGAAATTCAGAAATAGCTCCTGCTCCGGTTTCGTCAACGCTCTACGCTTTTCCGACTGAAAACAATGTGCTTTTTTCAATTCTCTCAACACATTATCTGACGGGTTATTTCTGATAAAGTCATCATCGACAGCAATCTGTAAAACCTGATGAAGAACCGTATGTATATTATCAATCGTTGAAGGCTTCAAATTTCTTTCATCAACAAGATAATTGTAGTATTTCTTAATATCCGATTTCTTCAGCGTTGATATTCTTTTACTTCCAATCACTGGTCGCACAAAAGTATTGTACATATATTTGTAATTTTCAAAGGTATTATTCTTCAGCCTCTTTTCATATTTGCCCAAGCGGTAAGTTTTTCTCCGACCACTCCGAAACAAGTTCCGGATGTACTTCTGCTAAACTGTTATTCATAGCCAAACCGGGGCCTCCTTGTGCTTAGAATATATGAAGTTTTAGCTTTGTCTTGTAGTTTGCGAATATCCGTATAAATAGAAAAAGCCCTTTGAGAAAAGGATTTCTCCCCTCTCAAAGGACAACCAGACAAACTGAAAGTTGCCACTTTCCTGTACTTACCATTTTTCATTAAAGCGGCTGCATCATCTCAAGAATGATTCCATCCGGGTCTCTAAAATAAAAAGCTCTACTTTCCCCAAATCCATCTGCTCTAAAATCGAAATACTGCGGTTCAGACAAGCACTCCACATTATTATCTACGAGATGTTTGTAAGCAGAATCAATATCATCTGTGTAGAAACATACTTCCGAGATAGATGTTGTAAACAAATCAGAGGGAACTTTCTTTACTTCGTTGTTTACAAACTGAATCAGCTCAACTGGCGGTGCTTCAACAGCCTTGGAGCCATTCAAATAAGCGACCCTTGCTTTGCAATTTACTCTACGAAACATTTTATCTGTTTCTTCGCCTTCCATAAAAATCTCTCCTTGAAACTCAAGCCCAAGGACATCTCTGTAGAATGCAATTGAGCGTTCCAAATCAGAAACCGTTAGTCCTACATGATAAATTCTTCCAACCATATATATTTCTCCTGTAAATTTCGATATGTATTTTTGTTTGTTTAAAAAATGGGCAATCCCGATTGGAATTGCCCACTCATTGTACTAATTATGCGATTTTTTCTTGCTTGCACCGATTTCTGCATCAAATGATGTAAGTTTGATGTAAATCGCTGTTTTTTATTTTTTTATCAAATGAAGTACGTCCCGTCTATTCGGTAAAACGGTACATCTTTACATCATCTTAATAGAGCTTTGCACCTGCTGGAATATGGTCATCAACCATCAGAAGATGGAGCTTTTCTTCGCCTTCTTCTTCGTGGATAGCACTGAGGAGCATACCGCAAGAGTCAATGCCCATCATAGCTCTCGGTGGAAGATTTGTGATAGCGATAAGCGTCTTTCCAACCAGTTCTTCAGGCTCATAAAAGCTATGAATACCGCTTAAAATGGTTCTGTCTGTGCCTGTTCCGTCATCAAGCGTAAACTGTAACAGTTTCTTTGACTTCGGTACTGCAACACACTCTTTAACCTTTACTGCACGGAAATCTGACTTGCTGAATGTGTCAAAATCAACTGCTTCCTCAAACAAAGGCTCAATCTTTACCTTAGAAAAATCAATCTTTTCAGGCTCAGCTTTCACTTCTGCAGCTGCCGGAGCTGCTTCGGAAGTCTTGGAAGCTTTCTTATCAGCGTCCAGGGACTTCATTGTCGGGAACAGAAGTACGTCACGAATTGCCTGGCTGTCTGTCAGGAGCATAACGAGACGGTCGATTCCGTATCCGATACCACCTGTTGGCGGCATACCGATCTCCAGTGCATTCAGGAAGTCTTCATCTGTGTGGTTGGCTTCCTCATCACCTGCGTCTGCAAGAGCATCCTGTGCTTTGAAACGCTCTCTCTGATCGATCGGGTCGTTGAGCTCGGAATATGCATTACACATTTCCCATGTATTGATAAAGAGCTCAAAACGCTCTACCTTGTTCGGATCGGAAGGTTTCTTCTTGGTCAGCGGAGAGATCTCGATCGGATGATCCATGATAAATGTCGGCTGGATCAGCTCTTTCTCACAGTACTCCTCGAAGAAGAGGTTGATGATATCACCCTTCTTATGACGATCCTCATACTCGATATGATGCTCGTCAGCAAGCTTCTTGGCTGCCTCATCATCTGCTACTTCGTCAAAGTCGATTCCTGCATATTTCTTGATGGCATCGTTCATGGTCAGACGTGCGAAAGGCTTTCCAAGATCGATCTCGATACCATTGTAGGAAATCTTTGTGGAACCGCAGACCTTCTCTGCAAGGTAACGGAACATGGACTCTGTCAGCTCCATCATTCCCTCATAATCAGTATATGCCTGATAAAGCTCCATCAGAGTGAACTCCGGATTGTGACGGGTATCAACACCCTCATTACGGAATACACGGCCGATCTCGTAAACTCTCTCAAGTCCGCCTACGATCAGTCTCTTAAGATAAAGCTCCAGGGAAATACGAAGCTTAACGTCTTCGTTCAGTGCGTTGTAATGTGTCTCGAATGGTCTTGCAGCTGCACCGCCTGCGTTGGAAACCAGCATTGGTGTCTCAACTTCCATGAAGTCACGTCCTGCAAGGAAGTTACGGATCTCCTTAAGGATCTGGGAACGTTTGATAAATACATTCTTGCTGTCTTGGTTCATGATAAGATCCACATATCTCTGACGATAACGGGTATCTGTATCTGTCAGTCCGTGGAATTTCTCAGGAAGGATCTGTAAGCTCTTGGAAAGAAGAGTCATCTTCTCTGCATGAATGGAGATCTCACCTGTTCTTGTTCTGAAAGCAAATCCCTCCAGACCAAAAATATCACCGATATCAGATTTCTTGAAATCTGCATAGGAATCGGTTCCAATGGCATCTCTTGCCACATAAACCTGAATGTTACCCTGTAAATCCTGGATATTGCAGAAAGAAGCTTTTCCCATTACACGCTTGAACATCATACGTCCTGCGATCGATACATGGATCGGGCTTGCGTCCATGATGCTTCTTCTTTCTTCATAATCCTTCTTCTGAGCCTCTTTTGCCTGCTCTTCATCAAGACCTGTTACATCAAGCTCCTTGCGATCTTTGAGAAGCTCTGCCTCATGTGCTTCATAGAGATTCTTTACCTCAAGGGAATGATGTGTCTGATCAAATTTTGTGATCTGAAACGGGTCCCTGCCATTTGCCTGAAGGTCTGCCAGTTTGTCACGACGTACCTTAAGCAGCTGGTTTACATCCTGCTTCTTCTGCTCTGCCACTTGTTGGCCTCCTTAATCTATCTGTCGTTCAAGCGGATCTGTGCGATCCGCTCCGTTGTCTGCTTTATACGTTTCTCTGGATCTCAAGAACCTTGTATTTCATGATTCCGGACGGCATCTCAACCTCAACGATATCGTTGGTGTGTGCACCGATCAGTGCTTTACCTACCGGAGACTCATTGGAGATCTTTCCCTCAAGGCTGTTAGCCTCTGTGGAACCTACGATCTTCAGCTCCATATCTTCCTCAAATTCATAATCATGAACCTTAACCTTGCAGCCTACGCTGATTCTGTCAAGATCGACTTCGTCCTCTACTACAACCTCAGCGTTCTTGAGGATCTTCTCGATCTCCTCGATACGTGCCTCGATATCTCTCTGCTCATCCTTTGCTGCATCGTACTCTGCGTTCTCAGAAAGGTCTCCCTGCTCTCTAGCCTCTTTGATCTTTCCTGCTACTTCTTTTCTCTTAACAACTTTCAGATCGTGCAGCTCGTCTTCCAGTTTTCTAAGTCCTGCGTATGTGAGTAAGTTCTTCTTTGCTTCTTCCATTTTGCCTTACTTCCTTTCAAAACCGTGCTGTTTTTTCTGAAAAAAATACAGCTTCGGATATTTCTGTTGCTACCATTCCCAAGAGCTCTTTTTTCTAAAAAAGAGCGTAAAAATCTCAGGATATTCACAATTCCTGTATTATACCGAAAAGCCCCAGTATTGTCAAGCATTCCACGTCGAAAAAGGGTCCCTGAAATATGCAAAAAAAGCCGCGCGAAATCTCAGATTTCAACACGGCTTTTCTGTATTATCCTACCCGGTCTGATTCCTTATTTCTTCTCCGGAAAAAGATCTTTATAACGATTAGTCACCATCTGTGTCTGATACTCAAAATCCTGTTTATGCTGATTGACCAGTGTAGAAAGGATGATCCCGGAAAACCAGCAGATGATAGCTGTCAGGATCACAAACCCGCTGACGATCAGTGTCGGGATCTTTTCCACTGTCCCAACCTCCAGAAAATGTACCAGCACCGGAATAAAGAATACCATTCCCACCACAAACAGCACTGCTGCGATAAGGGAGAAGAACTCCAGCGGCTTGTAATTCTTGAACATTTTCACAATAGTCTTCAGGACCTTAAATCCATCTGCATAAGTATTCAGCTTGGACTCACTTCCCTCCGGCCTGTCACGATATTCAATGACTACATTCTCAACCTGCATGTTCTTATCGATGGCGTGGATCGTCATCTCTGTCTCGATCTCAAAATTCCTGGAAAGTACCGGGAATGTTTTTACAAAGCGGTAACTCATGGCACGGTAACCTGTCATGATATCCTTGATGTTGCTTTTGAAAAGACGGTTAATGGAACCTCTTACGATGCTGTTTCCAAAGTTGTGGAAAGGTCTCTTGTTCTCTGTAAAATATGTAGAAGAAAGGCGGTCACCAACTACCATGTCTGTGCCTTTCTCCAGAACCTTGCTGCACATTTCAGCTGCAAACTCTGCCGGATAAGTATCGTCACCATCTACCATAAGATAACACTGCGCATCGATATCCCGAAACATACTGCGGATCACGTTTCCTTTTCCCTGCTGATACTCATAACGGACAACTGCCCCTTCTTTTCTGGCGATCTCGTCTGTTCCATCTGTAGAGTTATTATCATATACGTAGATCACAGCTTCCGGAAGTGCTTTTTTCATATCGCGGATAACCTTTGCTACCGTCTTGCTTTCGTTGTAGCAAGGAATTAAAACTGCTATTTTATCTGCCATTATTTTTCTCCTGTAAAACAAAAAACTTTCTGCGGATTCCCGCTAACTGACTGTAGCACGCGCCCCGTTCCTTGTCAATAGAACGTTTCGTTTTCTCCGACATACTTTTCTCTTTTATCGCTCCAGTACCATGTCTGTAAGCTTTTTCAATTCTTCATAGCTTGAAATATTATTAGATTCTCTCCGGATTCCCGCACTGTGCCGCATACCGGCTGTATACCAGGCTACATGCTTCCGCATTTCGCGGATCCCGATATACTCACCCTTTATCGCGATCTGATCTTCGGCATGGCGCAGGATCATCTCGCAGACTTCCTCTGCGGTTGGTCTGGAAAGCTTTTCCCCGGTGTGGAAATAGTGGTTCAGCTCCCGGAAGATCCACGGGTTCCCACGTACTGCACGGCCGATCATCACCGCATCGCAGCCAGTCTCTTTAAACATGGCTTCTGCAGTTTCCGGTGAAACGATATCTCCGTTTCCTATCACCGGAATAGTCACCGCTTCCTTCACCCTGCGGATAGCATCCCAGTCCGCCTGACCGGAATAATACTGCTGTCTGGTCCTTCCATGAACTGCGATGGCTGCTGCACCGGCATCCTCCACCCGTTTTGCGATCTCCACCACATCCACCGGCGTATTTTCATCAAAGCCAATGCGGACCTTCACCGTTACCGGCTTGGAAACTGCTCCGGAAACACTGCGGACGATCTCTTCGATCAGCTGAGGATCCTTCAGAAGAGCTGAGCCCTCGCCATTATTTACCACCTTGGGAACCGGACATCCCATATTGATATCGAGAATGTCAAAGGGACGCTCCTCAATGCTTTTTGCCACCTCTGCCATAAGGTCCGGCTCGCTGCCGAAAAGCTGCATGGATACCGGATGCTCCCCGGGATCGATCTCCATCAGCGCCTCTGTATTCTTATTATGAAAAGAAATCGCCTTGGCACTGACCATTTCCATACAGATCAGGCCTGCACCCTGCTCCTTGCAAAGTCTTCGAAATGCCAGATCCGTAACCCCTGCCATCGGTGCAAGCACAAAGGGGTTCGGTATCTCCACATTTCCGATCTTCCACTGCATCTTCATGGATCATTCCTCAACGGCATCTGCTTTTTTCTGCAGTTCCTCATCCGGGATATCTCCCAGGAAAAATACCTTGTAATACATTTCCAGAGATTCCAGAAGCTCTCTTTTGTCCCGCTGGAGTTCCTTGATCTTCAGTGCACTTCCGATCTCGTCAAAACGGGCATCTGCCTCCAGGGCCTCAGTCTTAAACTGCAGACTGCCGTCCTCATCAAATTCCAGTGTCAGGATCCCGCCTACATCCTCTGTGAAAAGCACACACATGATCTGCAGCTCCTGCTTTACCGTCTCAGGAAGAGACGCAAAATCCTGGTTAAAATAATATTTCTGCTCATAAGAGCTTGCTCCGCAGAGCACAATGTTATCCTGATACATAAAATCTCCTTTATTTATAACTTGACACTCCCCACAGCTAAAGCAGGGAGATTCTTGTTTTTTCCACTACTGCAATAAAACATCAACGGAAAATCGCTGCCGGAAATTTTATCCGATCTGTGCTGCATGTTTTACACATAGCTGTATAAACCACGTACAGAAACCTCTCCGGAATTTACTTCCTCGACTGTACCGTCTGCACGCTCTACCAGAAGCTCTCCGCCGGCATTGATCCCTCTTGCGATCCCCTCATATGGATCATTCTGATCCAGTACACGTACCGGCTGGTTCAGATTGGCCAGCATTTTCTCATAATCCGGTTTCAGGCCGCTGAGATCCTCTGTCTGTACAAATCTCTCATAATTTTCCTCAAAATGCTTCATCACAAGTCCGACTACCTGTGCCCGGTCAAAGGGATGTCCGCTTTCCAGATACAGAGAGGTAGCCTTATCTGCCATTTCTTCCGGAAAGCTTTCCATATTTACGTTAATCCCGACTCCGATAACTGCACAGCCGATCTTATCCTGCTTCATGGTCATTTCGGTTAAGATACCGCAGATCTTTTTGCGGGAAACAACTACATCGTTAGGCCATTTGATCCCTACCTCAAGACCGAGCTCTGCTACTGCCTGTGCAACTGAAAGTCCCATAACAAGTGTCAGCATCGGCGCCTTCTGCGGAGAAAATTCCGGGCAGATAAGGATACTCATAGTAATGGCACTGTCCGGCGGCGCACTCCATCGTCTTGTAAAACGTCCGCGTCCTGCGGACTGATATTCTGCCACAAACAGCTCTCCGTGTCCTGCGCCTTCTTCCTTCCAGGCACGTTTTCCCCAGAGGTTGGTGGAATCTGTTTCTCTTGCAAAATGGACGGTTTTGCCCGCCCATTTTGTATGTGTTGCCTGTGAAATTATTTCTTCATTAAATAAATCTGACATTATTTCTCCGGCTCTCCTAATGTTGCAACGATCACAGCCTTAATGGTGTGCATACGGTTCTCAGCTTCGTCGAATACCTTGGACTGCGGAGACTCGAATACCTCATCTGTAACCTCCATATCTGTAAGGTTGAAACGCTCGCCCATCTCTTTTCCGATCTTTGTCTTAAGATCATGGAATGCCGGCAGACAGTGAAGGAAGATCGCCTTTTCACCGGCGTTCTCCATTACATGTCTGGTAACCTTGTATGGTGTCAGGTCGTGGATACGCTCTGTCCATACTTCGTCAGGCTCGCCCATGGATACCCATACATCTGTGTAGATGATGTCCGCATCTTTTGTTCCTGCCTCCACATCCTCTGTGAGAGTGATGGTGGAACCTGCCTCTTCTGCCCACTGCTGACACTGTGCTACAAGCTCATCATTCGGGAAATATTTCTTATTGGTGCAGGCTACGAAATCAAGACCAAGCTTGGAGCATACAACCATCAGGGAGTTACCCATGTTGTAACGGGCATCGCCCATGTATACAAGCTTCAGGCCTTTCAGTTTGCCGAAATGTTCACGTACTGTCAGCATATCTGCAAGCATCTGTGTCGGATGATACTCATTTGTCAGGCCATTCCATACCGGTACACCTGCATGCTTCGCAAGCTCCTCAACAATATCCTGACCGAAGCCACGGTACTCGATTCCCTCATACATTCTTCCGAGAACTCTTGCAGTATCTGCGATGCTCTCCTTCTTTCCGATCTGGGAGCCTGTGGGATCCAGATAGGTAGAACCCATTCCCAGATCATGAGCTGCCACTTCAAAGGAACAGCGTGTTCTTGTGCTTGTTTTTTCAAAAATCAGGGCAATATTCTTACCTCTGTAATACTCATGAAGCTCTCCTGCTTTTTTCTTTGCCTTCAGATCTGCTGCAAGGTCGATCATGTAAGTGATCTCTTCCGGTGTAAAGTCTTTCAGTGTCAGGAAATTTCTTCCTTTAAGATTCATAATATGTCCTCCTCACGGCTACAGATTTATTTCTGCTCTGCCGGTTTATCTGTCATGATTTCCTTCAGGGATGTTGCCAGCCCTGCGATGCCCTGTATCTCGGACGGAATGATGATCTTCGTTGCCTTACCGTCAGCAACCTTTGTAAGAGCCTCCAGGCTCTTCAGAGTAAGAACAGATTCATCTGCTCCTGCTTCCTTGATCATACGAAGTCCTTCTGCAGTTGCCTGCTGTACTTTAAGGACTGCCTGTGCCTGTCCTTCAGCCTCTTTGATCATACGCTCCTTCTGAGCCTCCGCATGAAGGATCGCCGCCTGCTTCTCAGCCTCAGCATCCAGGATAGCGGACTGTTTTTTACCCTCTGCAACAAGGATGGTGGAACGTTTCTCTCCTTCTGCTTTCAGAATGGCTTCTCGTCTCTCACGCTCAGCCTTCATCTGTTTCTCCATGGCATCCTGGATGGCTGCCGGAGGAATGATGTTCTTAAGCTCCACACGGTTAACCTTGATTCCCCATGGATCTGTAGCCACATCAAGGGAAGCACGCATCTTGGTATTGATAACCTCTCGGGATGTCAGTGTCTCATCCAGCTCCATATCACCGATGATGTTACGAAGTGTTGTAGCAGAAAGATTCTCGATCGCCATGATCGGATTCTCAACGCCATATGCGTAAAGCTTCGGATCTGTGATCTGGAAAAATACAACCGTATCGATCTGCATGGTTACATTATCTTTGGTAATTACCGGCTGCGGTGGAAAATCCACAACCTGTTCTTTCAGGTTTACTCTTCTTGCAACACGCTCAATGAACGGAACCTTGAAATGGATTCCTGTACTCCAGGTAGCCTTGTAAGCGCCAAGACGTTCCAGTACCACTGCATAGGCCTGCGGTACAATGCGGATACAGGATGCAAGTACCCACAGCACAAGAACGATGACTACAAGCAAAACAACAACTCCACCCATAATTTAGCCCTCCTTGCTAATTTCTTTTACGATCAGCTTCACTCCGCGGATCTCTTCGATCTCAACCACTGCACCTGTTGGAATTTCTTCCCCGTCATCTGCGGTCCGTGCAGTCCACTCGATGTCATTGATCCTCACCTGCCCGGTCTGGGCCAGGTTGTTGACCGGCTGTATCACTACGGCTCTTTTTCCCAGAAGGCTCTCTGCATTGGTCTTTTCCACGCCCTTGTTCATGTAGCGGACCGCCAGAGGTCTGGTAAAGATCAGAAGCACCACGGAAACTCCGAAAAATAAAAGGAGCTGTACAACAATTCCCCCACCAAGCCACGAGGCAATGCACGCCACAAGCGCACCGCCTGCAAACCAGACAGTGGTAAGTCCTACCGTGATTGCTTCAATTACCAGTAAAATTGCCAGTATTCCAAGCCAGGCCAAAGGTGTCATAAAACCCCTCCTCTCTTATTCTCTTCTCTGTCTTGCAGCTTCGTACATCAGAATTCCCGATGCCATGGCAGCATTCAGCGATTCTACCTTTCCGCACATGGGAATGCGGATCAGACAGTCTGCTGCCTCCGCCGCCTGATCAGTCAGGCCCTTTCCCTCGTTTCCGATGAAAAATGCGGTACCGCCCTTATAGGATTCCTGATCATAGGAATTCTCGCCCTTCAGATGAGCTGCAAAACTGCGGATTCCCTTTTCTTTCAGCTTCTTTTCTAATGATACCACATCTTCCACGTATAGAAAAGGCATTCTGTAAATGGAGCCCATGGTAGAACGGATCACCTTGGGATTTGTGATATCCACGCAGGTTTTTGTGAGGAAAACTCCGCTTACGCCGGCGCCCTCACCGGTCCTGAGAATGGTTCCCGCATTTCCCGGATCCTGAAGATCCTCCAGAACCATGACCAGAGGATTTTTTCCCGCCAGTACCTCTTCCTCGCTCCAGGAAGGCAGCTTCAGAACTGTCAGGATCCCCTGGGGAGTCTTGGTATCACACATCTGACGGAATACGGAATCCTTCACGATCTCACAGGGATATTTTTCTGCCTGAGACATCAGCTCTTCATCCCGGGAAAAGGTCTCGGAGACAAACACCTGGGAAACCCAGCTTTCCGGTGCTTCCAGAAACATTTTCCGGCCCTCTGCCACAAAAAGTCCCTGCTCTCTTCTGGCTTTTGCCTTCTGGTTCAGCTGCATGACATTTTTTATTTTTGCATTTGATACACTGGTTATCATACTTTTATTTCTCTCCTTCCGGCAATCCGTATTCGGTTAACGTAATTCCTCACGACTTGCATTCAGATCCTTGTTTTTTCCGATGGCGATTATGGAACAGTTGTCCGGAAGCGGTTCGGAAGGATCCAGATCTACCGTGACATTTTCACCCTGCTTGATGCCAATGATATTAATGTGAAAACGCTCCCGTACATTCAGATCTACCAGATTTTTTCCGATCCAGGATACCGGCATGGAAAACTCCGCCATACTGAACTCCGCTGAAAGCTCAAACACATCCAGATACCCGCCGGACATAAGATTTCTGGCAACCCGCAGTCCCATGGACTGTTCCGGATAAATGATCTTATCTGCACCGATTTTGTCGAGTATACGTCCATGAAGAGAATTCATACTTTTTGCAACTACAAAGGGCACTCCCAGATCCTTGGCCTGCATGGTCGCGGAAATACTGGCTTCCAGATTTTCGGCAACTGCGATAATGGCTACATCCACATTCTGAACTCCTAGAGCCTTCAGGATTCCCGGTTCACGGACATCTGCTTTTACCGCATAGGTTACTTTTTCGGAAATCTCTTCGATATTTTCTTCTTTGTCATCAATGGCAAGGACATCACAGTCTGACTCTGCCAGCGTCACCGCCAGAGTCATTCCAAACTGTCCAAGCCCGATCACGGCAAAAGATTTATTTTTCATTCTGTTCTCCTGTTTAACCGATCATGATATCTTCTTCACCGAGATGCGTGGTGCTTCCCGGCCTGTTACGTACATGCATCACAACTGCTGTTCCAAGTGTCAGCGGTCCGATACGTCCCAGATACATGGTAAGGATCACGATCCACTTGCCTGCCACATTCAGCTGAGGTGTCAGTCCTCTGGAAAGTCCTACTGTAGCCCCCGCAGAAGTGATCTCATATAAAACATCTGCCAGATCCACTCCCGGCATTACTGCGGACAAAAGCACCGTCATGGTAAAAAGGATCAGCACACTAGTTCCTGCAACAACCATGGCAGAACGGAGATAGCTCTCACGGATCCTGCGGCCGTATACCTCTACATCCTTTTTTCCCTGAAGATATGCTGCAATGGAAAGGATCAGAACCGCAATGGTAGTAGTCTTCACACCACCGGCAGTGCCCATGGGTGATCCTCCGATAAACATCCACAGCAGGGAAATGATCACGGTAGGTGTGGACAAAAGCGACTGATCCATGGTATAAAATCCCGCCGTACGTGTTGTCACTGACTGGAAAAAGGATGCCATGAGTTTTGTTCCCAGTGGTGCCCCCTTCAGCGTGGAAGGGTTTCCGGATTCAAAGATAAATACCAGAAATGCTCCTGAAAATACCAGGATCCCGGTCATCGTAAGGACCAGCTTGCTCTGAAGCCGCAGTACACGAAAAACTCTGGATGGGGAGAGCTCTTTTCTCAGAACCTTGCGGAATTTATCCCACAGATCCCACCAGACGATAAATCCAAGACCTGACACAATGATCAGGCCAATCGTAGTGATATTGACCAGCGGATTGCTCACATATACCGAAAGGCTTGTTTCCCCGAAAAGATCGATCCCAGCGTTGCAGAATGCAGATACCGCCAGAAATATGGCATGCACCAGACCTTTTTTTATTCCAAATTCCGGTACAAAGCAAAACGCATACAGGACCGCACCGATTCCTTCTGCAAGAAACACGCATTTCACCACACTGCGGACTACAGCCACGACTCCACCCATTTCATCCAGGTTATAGGATTCCTTGATGATCCGCCGGTTTTTCAGGGAAATTTTCCGCCGGAGGCTGATAAATATCATATTCGCCAGTGCGATCAGTCCGATTCCGCCGATCTGTATCAGGCACAGGATAACCGCTTTTCCAATGGGGCTCCACTGGACTGCCATAACAACTGTGGAAAGTCCTGTCACACATACGCTGGTCGCCGCTGTAAAAACAGCATCCGGGAAGGTAACAGCCTGCCCGGGTGCACTGCAGAACGGCATCCACAAAATAAGTCCACCTACAAAAATCACCCCCGCAAAGCCGAGGGCAATTATTTGTGACGTATTCAGTTTATGCAATCCGTCTGAAACTTTTTTTAAGTTCATAAATATCTTTATTTTCTGTAATTATGAGAAAGAGAATTGCAGACCTCCCACATGTAGGAATCTACATTCTTCTGCATTGCAAGAGCCTCATTGATGTCGAAATCAACAAACTCACCATGACGGTATCCAACCACACGGCTGCGTTTTCCGGCAACAAGAAGATCTACTGCAAGAGCACCCATCATGGACGCATATACACGGTCCTTACATGTAGGGCTTCCACCACGCTGCATGTGACCAAGGATCGTTGCACGTGTCTCGATACCTGTTGCAGCCTCGATACGCTTCGCCATAGCCTCTGAATGGCCGATACCCTCAGCATTTACGATGATATGGTGTTTCTTGCCTTTCTTACGGCTCTCTACGATATTGTCAATAAGCTTCTGCTCATCGTAATCATATTTCTCCGGGATCAGGATATCCTCAGCACCGTTTGCGATACCGCACCATACTGCAAGGTATCCGGCGTTACGTCCCATAACCTCGATGATACTGCATCTCTCATGGGATGTGGATGTATCACGTACCTTGTCAATAGCTTCCATAGCTGTATTTACAGCAGTATCGAAACCGATGGTGTACTCGGTACATGCGATATCAAGGTCAATAGTTCCCGGCAGGCCAATGGTATTGATTCCAAGGTTCGCAAGCTTCTGAGCACCTGCGAAGGATCCGTCTCCACCGATAACAACAAGACCGTCGATTCCATGCTTTCTGCAGATCTCTGCAGCCTGCTGCTGTCCTTCCTCTGTTCTCATCTCTGCACATCTGGCAGTATAAAGAATTGTTCCGCCTCGCTCAATCGTATCGGAAACGTCCTTTGCTGTCATATCTCTGATCTCTTCATTTAAGAGACCGCTGTATCCTTTATAGATTCCCTTTACGTTCAGTCCGCTGCTTAATCCTCTTCTGACAACAGCACGGATTGCAGCATTCATTCCAGGTGCGTCACCGCCACTGGTCAAAACGCCGATCGTTTTGATTTTGTTCTCTGCCATATTGTTATCCTCCATCTTATGAAACAACCTATTGTAATACACATATTCGGGTATAGTTTATAGCATTTTTATAAGTTTTTCAATACTCTCTCCACAATTTTAACATTGGAACTTCCATATTTTTTACACATGCGCTCCAGCCAGGAATCCTCGATATGGACCTGATAAGCAGGGGGAAGCTTCTTCATTGCCTTGACATCTTTGAGATAAATAACCACCGTGCTGTTTCCTCTGGATTCCATCAGATCATCTACCAGACCGGTCTCGGCTTTTGTGTACTCTTCCCGGCTTTCAAACTGGAGCCACAGTTCTCTTGGCATATCATCAAAAAGACGGACCTTTTCCAGGATCAGCTTGCTGGCTTTGTCGTCTTCTGCGGATACTCTTCCCTGAATAAAGAGCCGGGCATCTTCATTCAGGAACATCTGGCATTTTTCGTAATCACGTGGAAATACCACAACCTCCACGGTGCCTACCAGATCTTCCACTGTAAGGAACGCCATTACCTTATTATTCTTTGTATATTTTATGTTTTTATCCGTGATCATTCCACCCACGATCACTTTCTGATTATCGTAAACCTCCGGTATCCCTGTTTCATCATCCGGCTGAAAATCAGAAGTTTTTGCAGAGATCATTTTTTCCATCATATTCCGGTAACGCTCCAGCGGATGACCGCTGAGATAGATGCCGAGAACTTCCTTCTCAAAGGTCAGTATCGTCTCCTTCGGATATTCTGCTGCCTGCGGCATACGGATCTCAAATTCCTTTTTATCTTCTTCAGGCGCAATATCAAAAAGACTCAGCTGTCCCGCCATGGTATGCTTCTTATCCTGGTTGATACTGTCTATGATCTGCGTATAAACCGTCATTTTCTGATTCCGGTTTCCCTCCAGGCAGTCCAGCGCTCCGGCCTTGATCAGATTTTCCACAACTCTCTTGTTGATCTGGTCGATATTTCGCTCAATAAATGTTTTCAGGGAGGTATATTCTCCGTGCTCCTCACGCTCCCGCACAATCCCCTCGATTACCGGACGGCCGATACTCTTGATGGCAGAAAGTGCATAACGAATGGAACCATTGTCAACAGAAAAGCCATAAACACCATGATTGATATCCGGCGGAAGGATCCGGATCCCCATCTGGCGGCATACAGAAATATACTCGGCAACCTTGTTCGGCATTTCCACAACGGATGTCATCAGTGCAGCCATAAATTCTACCGGATAGTAATATTTGAGATATGCCGTCTGGTAGGAAACCACTGCATAAGCGGCAGCGTGAGACTTATTGAAGGCATACTTTGCAAAATCTGTCATCTCATCGTAGATCTTGTTTGCGATCTCCTCGGAAATACCGTTGGCGATACATCCCGGTACTCCCTCTTCCACGTTTCCGTAAACGAAATTCTGGCGTTCTTTTGCCATAACAGAAGCTTTTTTCTTGGACATGGCACGGCGCACCAGGTCACTTCGTCCAAGGGTGTAGCCTGCAAGCTCACGGACGATCTGCATAACCTGCTCCTGGTATACGATACAGCCATAGGTTGGCTTCAGGATCGGCTCCATCTGCAGACAGTCATAACGGATGGTATCCGGACGGTTTTTTCCACGGATGTACTGCGGAATGAAATCCATGGGACCCGGACGATAAAGCGAAATTCCCGCGATCACGTCCTCAAGGCTCTGAGGCTTCAGCTCCTTCATGAAGCTTTTCATTCCGGCACTCTCCAGCTGGAACACACCGTCAGTACGTCCTGTTCCGAGAGAATCCAGTACCTTTTTGTCGTTGTAGTCGATCTTTTGCATATCCAGAAGCATACCGGTACTTTTTTCCACCATTTTCACAGCATTCTGGATAACCGTCAGGGTACGGAGACCCAGGAAATCCATTTTCAGAAGTCCCAGCTCTTCCAGTGTTGTCATGGTAAACTGCGTGACAATGGAACCATCCTGTGCTCTGGAAAGGGGTACGTATTCCGATACATCCTTCTGGCTGATCACAACACCTGCCGCATGCATGGAGGTATGCCTCGGAAGCCCCTCCAGACGTTTTGCCAGATCGATCAGACGATGGATATCGTCCTGTTCCTCGTAAGCCTTGCGAAACTCCGGATTCATTCCCAGTGCCTTGTCAATGGTGATATTCAGCTCCTGTGGGATCATCTTGGCGATGGTGTCCACCTGGGCATAAGGCATATCCAGAACACGGCCTACATCACGAATGACACCGCGGGCTGCCAGTGTACCGAAGGTAACGATCTGAACCACGCAGTCATCACCATATTTTCTTCTTACATAATCAATAACCTCCTGTCTCCGTTCGAAGCAAAAATCCACATCGATATCCGGCATGGATACTCGCTCCGGATTCAGGAAACGTTCAAAGAGCAGATCATACCGGATCGGGTCCAGCTGGGTGATCCCAAGTGTATAGGCAACCAGGCTTCCTGCGGCAGAGCCTCGTCCCGGACCGACCATGATATCGTTGTCCCTGGCATATTTGATAAAATCCCATACAATGAGAAAGTAATCTACATATCCCATGTTTTTGATCGTAGACAGCTCATAATCCAAGCGCTTTTTCAGCTCCTCTGTTACCGGATGATAACGCTGCTCAAGTCCCTCATGGCAAAGCTTGTTCAGATATTCCCAGGAGGTAAATCCGTCCGGCACATCATATTTCGGCAGCTTGGTCACACCAAATTCAATCTCCACATGACATCTCTCCGCGATCCTGTGCGTATTTTCCAGCGCTTCCAGCGCATATGGAAAAAGCCTCGCCATCTCCTCCGGCGATTTCACATAATACTGGCCACCCTCATAGCGCATTCTGTTCTCATCGCTGAGCTTTTTCTGAGTCTGCAGACAAAGAAGAACATCATGTGGTTCCGCATCCTCTGCCATAGTGTAATGCACATCATTGGTGGCAACCAAATCGATCCCCGTCTCTCTGTGCATACGGAGAAGCTGCTGGTTTACGGTCTGCTGCTCCGGGATCCCATGGTCCTGAAGCTCCAGAAAGAAATTTCCTTTTCCGAAAATATCCTGGTAACGTAATGCCGCGATCTTGGCATCCTCATACATTCCACGTGCAAGATATCTGGCGACCTCTCCTGCCAGGCAGGCGCTTAAGGCAATGATCCCCTCGTGATATTTTTCCAGAAGCTCCAGATCCACACGTGGCTTGTAATAAAATCCTTCCACAAATGCCTTGGATACAATTTTCATCAGGTTGCTGTATCCCTGATTATTCTCAGCCAGCAGGACTAGATGATAATAACGGTCATCCCCACTTCCCACTTCTCTGTCAAAACGGGAGCCCGGAGCCACATAAACCTCACATCCGAGGATCGGATTGATCCCGGCTTCTCTTGCAGCCCTGTAAAAATCGATCACACCATACATAACGCCATGATCGGTGATCGCCGCACTGTCCATACCCAGCTCTTTTACTCTGGCTACATATTCTTTGATCTTATTGGAGCCATCCAGAAGGCTGTATTCTGTATGGACATGTAAATGTGTAAACTCCAAATTTATTCTCCTTATCGTAAAAAACAGGGCTCCGGATCCTCCCCGCTCTGCACTTTTCTCTGAACGTGCCGGAGCGTGTCTGATCCGGAGCCGGTCAACACCTTGTTATTTTTTAATGTAGATCCTCTTGTCACGGATCTCTACTTTTCCTTCCTTCATCAGATGACCGACTGCACGCTTGAATGCGTTCTTACTGAGGCCAAACTCTCTCTTGATGACTTCCGGTGAGGCATGATCATCAAATGGCAGCACCCCTGCAAATTCCTCGATCACGCTGAATACGCTCTCTGCATCCTCATTGATCTGGATGTAAGCCTTCTGGCGGTCACTGACGTTCATCTTGCCATCCTCTTTCACCTCTGTGACACGAAGATCAAGAATAGCTCCCGGTCTGTACTTGCCTGTTGCCTCCCGTGCCGGGATCAGAGCGGAATATTTATCATCTACCGCAACAAAAACGCCGAAATTCCCACTGATCTCATAGACACGCCCCTTTACCGAATCTCCCGGTACATAAGGAGTTCTGGTGGAAAGATAATGATACACCTTCATGGTTGCACAGAGTCTGCTGCTCTTATCTACATAAAGAGCTACCAGACACTCCTCACCTTCACGGACCCGGTTGGTCTGCTCATGATACGGAAGAAGAAGATCCTTCTCCAGTCCCCAGTCAAGAAAAGCACCGATCCTGGTGACCTGTTTTACCTTAAGGACTGCTGTCTGTCCTACCTGAAGCATCGGCTCACGGGTAGTTGCGATCAGTCTGTCCTGGGAATCCTTATAGATGAATACTTCGATCTCATCACCTGCTTTGGTTCCTTCCGGTACCTGTTTGGACGGAAGAAGCACCCGCTCATTCTGAGGTGCGTTTCGGTCCTCTCCAAGATATATTCCGAAATCCACGGTTTTTACAACCAGTAATTTCTGTTTTTTACCTAATTCTATCATTCTTACTCCTGTTCCTTAAAACTATATATGATCATTTACTATTTGCTGTCTGTCCTGCATTATAACATAAGAGAATTATTATAGAAAGCACAAAAAAGGCAGCTTCGGAAATTTCTTTCCGTCACTGCCTTTTATTTGCCATTCATGGGGGAATCTGCCCCCACATTGGGTCAGTCTGTTATTCTGTTGGTTTCTCAACCGGCATCGGATTCATCATTTTAATGACAAAAAGTACGATCAGCATCAGCACGATTCCCACCGGAAGAGCGATCCATGCTGTTTTTACAAAGCCTGCAACAATATAAGTTACAAAGGATACTGCCGCAGCCAGGATCGCATACGGAAGCTGTGTGGAAACGTGAGTCACATGATCACACTGTGCTCCTGCGGAAGCCATGATCGTTGTATCGGAGATCGGTGAGCAGTGGTCTCCGCAAACTGCACCTGCCATGCAGGCGGACATGGAAATGATCATCATCTCAGGACTGGATTTCTCAAATACCGCAACAACGATCGGGATCAGGATACCAAAGGTTCCCCAGGAAGTACCGGTAGCAAATGCAAGTCCACATCCAACCAGGAAAATAATGGCCGGAAGGATAACTTCAATACCACCGGCAACAGAACGCATTGCTTCTTCTACGAATACCGCTGCACCAAGTGAGTCTGTCATAGCCTTCAGTGTCCATGCAAAGGTCAGGATCATGATCGCCGGTACCATAGCCTTGAAGCCTTCCGGGATGCATCCCATACAGTCTCTGAAATTGACCACACGGCGGATCATATAGAAAATAATGGCAAACACCAGACCAAAAGCACTTCCCATTGCAAGGCCTGTAGAGGCATCACTCTGTGAAAATGCGGTAACAAAATCTGTTCCGCTGAAAAATCCTCCTGTGTAGATCATACTGATGACACAGCAGATAACAAGCACAACGATCGGGATCACAAGATCGATCACCTTTCCTCTCGGATTCGGTGTCTCATCATCCGTTGCATTCTCATACGGTCTTGCAGATGTTGTATAAAGATCTCCGTTCAGAGCATTGATCTCATGTGTTCTCATGGCACCAAACTCGGTTTTCATCAGTACCATGCCAACCATCATTACAATAGTAAGGATCGCGTAAAAGTTATACGGGATGGTTCTTACAAAAATCGCAAGTCCATCCTGTCCCTTTACGAATCCGCTGACTGCTGCTGCCCAGGATGAGATCGGTGCGATGATACATACCGGAGCAGCTGTTGCATCGATCAGGTATGCAAATTTCGCTCTGGATACGTGATGTCTGTCAGTTACCGGACGCATAACGCTTCCTACTGTCAGGCAGTTAAAATAATCGTCAATGAAGATCAGGATTCCAAGGATGATCGCTGCAAGCTCTGCACCCACACGCGTGTGGATCTTTTTGCTGGCCCATCGTCCGAATGCGGCGGAGCCGCCGGCCTTGTTCATCATACATACCACAGATCCCAGGATTACCAGGAAGATCAGGATACCTACGTTATAGCTGTCAGAAAGAACCTTGATGATTCCTCCCTCAAAAATCTGTGTTACCGTTCCTTCAAATTTAAATCCGGAATAGATCAGTGCTCCTACTACAATTCCCACAAACAGAGAACTGTATACTTCTTTTGTGATCAGTGCAAGGACGATCGCAACAAGAGGTGGAAGCAATGCCCAGATCGTTGCATACAGAGCAGGCTGGTAAGTCTCCTCCGCATCCGCAGCCAGCACAGTCAGGGGACTTGCCAGTGCGCCCATGAATACCATTGCCATAACAGACAATGCTGTTCCTGCTTTTTTACTCATTTTTCTCCTCCCTTTTCGGGGACAAAAAAACGGAGGCTGTCTCTTCTTAAGAACACCTCCGGTTAAATAATCCTTATTTAACTAATAGCCCGTCAGAAAATCTCCATTCAGCATATTAAATGCAGATCTCCCGAAGTGCTACCGATAGCGCTCCACATCCGTGACAGTACAACGCATATTCTGCGTTATCCCAGCGCCCTGTCATCTGGCCTTCCAGAGCACTTCGGCAGATTTTCCTTTCTTTATGAACAGCCTGCCAGGGCCTTCCGTCCATAAATACTGATAAAATCCGCGCCTCTATCTTCTTATCCGTGACCGTTTGCCCTCCGCAGGACTTCCCGGCCATCTTTTTTTCTTTATACTGTAGCAGTTTCCGACATAAATATCAAGTAGTTTACACAGATTCCTGCCATTCAGACCAATATTGTTACTTTTCACTCCGTTTTCAGTAACACGCTTCGCGGAATATTACCAGCGAACTGTAATCCAATATTGCCTTATTTACTGCTCATTCAGCAGCCACTTCACATCCACTCCCAGCACCTTTGCAAACACCCGCAGTTCATAATCTGCCACAAAACGTTCTCCTCCTTCGATCCGGCTGATACTGTCACGCTCCAGCATCACTCCTTCCACCTGCATTTTTGCTGCCAGCGCAGATTGCGACATCCGTTTCATATTCCTCATCTGGCGTATTTTTTCTCCGGAAACGTTCTTTTTTCCCTGATAAGTGTATATTTTCATCCTGCCACCTATTTTAATAAATGTGTTAATGTTCTGCATTTTTCTTGACATTAGCATATATTTCGGCGGCACCTGTGTTAAAGGTCAGCAAATCTGACATTTTCTGCATTTTTCGACAAAAAATGCCGCGGTACTGTTCCGCGGCATTTCCACTCAAGCGGATATTGACGATCCACCATCGGGTCAAACTGTTTTTTCTTCTGATCAGTCTTCCTGTCCTACCTGACCATAATATGCATTTGCACCATGTTTTCTGTAGTAATGCTTATCCTGAAGCTCCTGCGGTGCCGGTTTTACATCCGGATTGATCAGCTCGCAGCGAGATGCCATCTTGGCAACCTCCTCAAGAACAACTGCGTTATGAACTGCCTCATGAGCATCCTTACCCCAGGTAAAAGGTCCGTGGTTCTTGCACAGCACGGCCGGTACTGCTTCATAATCTTTGTTTTTGAAATAATCAGCAATAAGAACTCCCGTGTTCTTCTCATATGCCTCTTCGATCTCTCTTTTGGTCAGATTACGCACACATGGTACTTCTCCGTAAATGTAATCTGCATGTGTGGTTCCATAACACGGGATCGATCTGCCTGCCTGCGCCCAGCTTGTTGCCCAGGATGAGTGGGTATGTACGATGCCGCCGATATTCGAAAACGCTCTGTAAAGAACTGCATGTGTCGGTGTATCAGAGGATGGATTGTATCTTCCTTCTACTTTATTTCCATCAAGATCTACCACTACCATGTCTTCCGGTGTCAGCTTGTCATAATCCACACCACTTGGCTTGATCACAAAAAGTCCCTGCTCCCTGTCGATCCCGCTGACATTTCCCCATGTAAAGGTAACAAGACCATATTTTGGCAGATCCATATTTGCTCTGTAAACTTCTTCTTTTAATTTTTCAAGCATAGCGCGCCCTCCTTTTACGGTATAGTTGTTTCAAAAACGATGTACTAATCTCTACCGCCTATATTTATTTTGTAAACTCAACTACTGCGTAAGGTTCTTTATCCTCCGCGTTGAGAACTACAGCTTCTTTATTTTCTGTCATATATACTTCCGGAATGATAACATTATCCAGTACTGCCTGACGTTTATATTCAGCACGAAGCTGACCAACTTTAAAATCCTCAGGCAGATGATCCGCTGCCATCCGGATATACTGACAGTTGTTCACATGATGATTGGTGTCCAGATGATGCTTCTGTACGGAAAAAGCATTCTGCACTTCCCGTTCCTTCGGAAGCGCGATCTTTCTTGGTGCATAATCCATCTCTATTTTTTCGCCCAGATCATAGGGATCTGTATCTGCCGGTGTCAGCTTTTCCGGAAGACCGGTTTCTGTATTGAGAAAGGACCAGTAGGAATTGGCCCATGCCAGCTTCTCACCATCCATTGTCTCAAGAATAAAATTACGCATTCCGATAAATCCACGGAATCCATAAGGAATTGTTGTTACTTTTATATTTTCACCAAGCTTTGGATATCGCTTCACGATCACCTGCCATGCAGAAAGTACCCAGGCTCTTTTCTGTTCCTTTAATACTTCCATGCCGACTCCTGTCTGCTCGGATTCAAAGGTACAGCAATCCTGAAAATAATCCAGAACTCCCGGCAGCGTCAGACATCCATCTTCTCCGATCTCACTGAATCTTACTCGACTCTCAAAACTGTAACTCATTCATGCCTCCTGTCATACTGTCTATACTTTATTGTAACACTTGGCAGGAAGAAACGCACTTGTTTTTTTTGGGCGCAGCGGATTGCGAATATCTTCTTATTTTTGAGTACAAAAAAAGTACCTCGCAACTGAGGTACTTAAGAAGCAGGGCTACAAGGATTCGAACCTTGAACTGACGGAGTCAGAGTCCGTTGCCTTACCGTTTGGCGATAGCCCTATGTGTTTTGTTTTTCGCTTGCCTTATCGCTTGCGACGGATGTTATTATATAACAGCTTTTTTGAAATTGCAACCCCTTTTTTTAATTTTTTTTATTTTTTTTCAAAATTTCTTAAACTGCTGTTAAAACTCCTTATTATATGCGGGTTTACGCAGTAAAAAAAATTTTACAATCCACTCCTTTGTGTTATAATAAGCCGTATAATAAAAAGAACGGAAACAACCGTGTATTTCCCTCCGGTCACAATATCCGGAGGCATCCAAAGGAGAACGCTATGCGAGCAAATAACCTTACTCTGCTCACGGACCTCTATGAGCTTACCATGATGCAGGGATATTTCAAAAACCCTACCAACCAGACCGTTGTCTTTGACATGTTCTACCGCAACAATCCGTGCGATGGCGGTTTTGCCATCTGTGCAGGACTGGAGCAGATGATCGAATACATCGAAAATCTCCGTTTCTCAGAAGAAGACATTACCTATCTGAGAAGTCTTGGCATCTTTGAGGATGATTTCCTTGAGTATTTGAGCAACTTCAGATTCACCGGTGATATCTACGCAATTCCGGAGGGAACCGTGATCTTCCCGAGAGAGCCGATGGTCAAGGTTATCGCACCGATCATGGAAGCTCAGCTTGTAGAGACGGCCATCCTGAACATTATGAACCATCAGAGTCTTATTGCCACTAAGGCAGCACGTGTATGCCACGCAGCCAAGGGCGATCCCATCATGGAATTCGGTCTTCGCCGTGCCCAGGGTCCGGACGCCGGAATCTTCGGTGCCAGAGCTGCAGTGATCGGCGGATGTGCCGGTACTTCCAACGTACTGACCGGCCAGATGTTTAACGTTCCGGTTCTCGGAACACATGCTCATTCCTGGATCATGAGTTTCCCGGATGAGTACACTGCCTTTAAGACCTATGCGAGACTTTACCCGAATTCCTGTACTCTTCTGGTTGACACCTACGATGTCCTGAAATCCGGTGTTCCCAATGCGATCCGTGTATTTGAGGAGATGCGTGAGGAAGGTATCCAGCTGAAGAACTATGGAATTCGTATCGACAGCGGTGATCTTGCATATCTTTCCAAAAAAGCTTACAAGATGCTGGCTGCTGCCGGTTTCGATGATGCTACCATTTCCGCGTCCAGCGATCTTGATGAATATCTTATCGAAAGCCTGAAGGCACAGGATGCCAAGATCAATTCCTGGGGCGTCGGAACCAAGCTGATCACAGCCGATAACAATCCGGCATTCGGCGGCGTATACAAGCTTGCCGCTGTAAAGGACGCTGACAGCGATGCCTTCCAGCCGAAGATCAAGCTTTCCGAAAACACAGAAAAGGTTACCAACCCGGGCAACAAGACTGTATACCGTATCTACAGCAAGAAGACCGGCAAGATCAAGGCCGATCTGATCTGCCTTGCAGATGAGAAATTCGATCCGGAAGAAACTATGGTGATCTTCGACCCGGTTGACACCTGGAAAAAGACCAAGGTTCTTAGCGGAACCTACGAACTCCGTGAGCTCCTTGTTCCGGTAATTAAAGATGGTAAGAGCGTTTACAAGTCTCCATCTGTCATGGAACTCCGCGACTACTGCAAACAGGAGCAGAACACACTGTGGGATGAATCCAGACGTTTCGTTAATCCGCAGAAGGTTTATGTAGATCTCTCCCAGTCACTCTATGACATGAAGAAGGCTCTCCTGGAAGAAATGAGTGAAAAAGAGCTCTGATAAACAGAAATAAGCATTCATAAACCCTCCTTTCTTATCATAAGCTTATGGATAAGGAAAGGAGGGTTTTTATTGCACAGAGAATTTTATACCCGGCTGATCAGTAGGGAGCATCCTCTGCCGGAAGCCTTTGTGCCGGAACATCTTATCGATATCGGACTTCCATTTGAAGCAGCACCGGGAGATCCGAAGCGGCTTCTGGAGTATCAGGCTGCAAAAGCCGCTTCCCAGCTTTTCCATGCCTGTCACAGATGCGGTCTGAACCTGTGGGCAGTTTCCGGATATCGTTCCTACCAGCGACAGAAGGAGCTTTTTACAGGAAGTCCTTTCGTTGCAGAGCCAGGAACAAGTGAGCACCAGAGCGGACTTGCTCTGGATGTATCCTGCCCTTCCATCCATATGGAGCTCTCCGAAAGGTTTTCCGCAACAGGAGAAGGCCGCTGGCTGAAAAAGAACGCTCCGCTCTATGGTTTTATCCTCCGGTACCCCAAAAGCAAAGAGGAGATCACCGGCATCCCTTACGAGCCATGGCACATCCGCTATGTGACAAAACCTCTTGCTTCCTGGCTCACTATCACAAATCTGACTCTGGAAGAATACCACTGCTTTCCTTCCCGATGTCCGCATCCTCCCTGATCTGCAGCTCCTGGCATCTACATCTGATGTTTATATCTTGATCTGCACACATTTTTCTGTACATCTGATGCACTTTTACTGCTCCATCTGTCTGCCAAGAAAACCGGCTGCTGTGCGGACAAGGGCACGTTCTGTGTCTCCCAGTGCTGTTTTTTCACTTTTAGTCAGAAGAATCACTGCTCCAATGGCGTCACTCGCACACAGGATCGGCTGTATCATTTTCTGGCAAAATGAATCCATAGCGTCGGAAATGACTGATATATTTTCCCTGCTGTCCTGACTGACCATTCTGCCTTTCCTGCCGGCAATGACTGCATCCAGATCAGAACTGATCTCTTTTCCTTCCAGTTCCCGGCTTCCGCTGCCGCATGCCGCCACGACCTGATCACGATCTGTAATACAGGCAGTCAGTCCGGTGGTCTGTACCAGCGCTTCTGCATATTCCGCAGCAAACGTATTCAGCTCTCCAATGGGCGAATATTTTTTCAGGATGATCTGTCCTTCCCTGTCTGTAAAAATCTCCAGTGGCGTTCCTTCCTTGATCCGCAGTGTCTTTCGTATCTCTTTTGGAATCACAACCCTGCCCAGATCATCGATCCTGCGAACAATTCCCGTTGCTTTCATCTTCCTGAATTCCTCCTGTATTTTCTGTTCATTGTACGTCAATGTTATGTTAACTATTTGTTTTTCATATGGTTATTATGCGAAAAACTGGGAGAAATATGCATAAAAATCTCTTATTTATCTGTCGTAGGAGCCGCATTGTCGTATGCCTGCTGCAGAAATAAATCCTGATAAAATTTTTTTCGAAAATAGGGGTTGCATTTTTGAATAATAGTGGTATAGTATTCGTATACTTGATATGTAGTTTTAAATACTACATGTTATTTTATCAGTTTCTACATTACTACATCGTAAACTGTCGCAATGATCCGTCATTGATGAACCGATCTTGAAGTTGTCCACATGATATAAACAGCAGATTTTTTTTGCAGGAGGTGTTTTTATATGAAATTTAAATTAAAAGATCCGGGAAGCGCCATAACCCACGGAATCGGCATGCTTCTTGCCGTGGTCGGAGCCACTCCGCTGATCGTGAAAGCGGCCAGAAGTGCAGATGTTCTCCATGTTTTTGCAGTAAGTGTTTTTATCCTTACCATGATCCTTCTTTACCTGGCAAGCACACTTTACCATTCCGTAAACTCCACAGCCAAGGTAAACCGCCGTCTGAAAAAAATGGATCACATGATGATCTTCGTGATGATCGCCGGCAGCTACACTCCTGTATGCCTGATCGTTCTCCACGGACGCACCGGCTATATCCTCTGTGCCCTCGTATGGACCGTTGCCATCATCGGAATGATCCTCAAGGGCTGCTGGATCAACTGCCCAAAATGGCTTTCCTCTGTGATCTACATTGGAATGGGCTGGCTGTGTGTACTTGCTTTTGTTCCGATCTTCCACAATCTGCCCCGTGCAGGCTTCGGATGGCTCCTTGCCGGCGGCATCATCTATACCATCGGCGGTGTGATCTATGCGCTGAAGCTTCCGATCTTCAATGCGAAGCATAAGAATTTCGGCTCCCACGAAGTATTTCATGTCTTTGTGATGCTGGGAAGTGTGTGCCATTTTGTTGTAATGTATTTCTTTGTAGCCGGTATGGCGATCCACTGAGTTACTCTGTGATCAGCTAGATAACAATCTCACCTTTCGGATACCGTGACATGCTCCCCCCACTTAAATCTTACGATTTTGAAGTGGGGGCTTCCTGCTCGATTACCCTTTAGGGCAAAGCTAAAACAGGCTATCCCCGCGTGTCCC
>NZ_QUGY01000019.1:0-414 GCF_003479245.1 Ruminococcus sp. AF17-12 | reverse complement strand
CCGCGTGTCCCGCGGTTTTGTTTTTTATGTTTATCCGGTTACGGATTTTTTTCTTGTGCCGTCAGGCACATTCTTTATAGATTCTTTTTCCTTCTTCACGGATGTTGACTGCTGCATTCACATCCCGGTCCATCCTATTTCCACATTCACAAACATACATTCTATCCGACAATGCCAGTTCCTTTTTCTTATGTCCGCATACACTGCAGATCTTGCTGGATGCAAAATAACGGTCTACTTTTATAAGATGTTTTCCGCATTCTTCCAGCTTGTATCCCAGCATGAACAGAAACTGACCGTACCCGTTATCCTGCACACCTTTCCCAAGGTGCAGCCCTCCGGACATTCCCTTCATATTCAGATCTTCCACACATACTGCATCATATCTTTCCGCAAGCTCCCTACTGAGCTTAT
>NZ_QUGY01000018.1:0-64994 GCF_003479245.1 Ruminococcus sp. AF17-12 | reverse complement strand
GGAATAGTCCCTTATAGGGACAGAGCAAGCCACCCGCTAAGCGGGTGGTCTTGACTATATAATCAGGAGAACAGCAGGGAGAAATACTTTCCTGCAAAGAGAGGAGAAATAAATATGAAGGGAACCAGCTGCGAATACTGTGCAAACTATACATATGATGAAGAGTGTGACGAATATTATTGTGATGTCAATCTGGATGAGGACGAATATTATCGTTTTGTGAGCAGTGATTACAAGGAATGTCCCTATTATCGTTCCGGAGATGAATATAAGGTGGTACGTCATCAGATGTGATATAGAGTAACGGAAAAAACAGAGCAGAAGATAATGCGATAAGACAAATGCGGGTTTTCCACGAAAAGGAATGCGAGTTTTGTGGAAAATCTGCATTTTGATGTTTTGATATGTGCAAAAGGCTTCAAATTTGTAAAAATTGGCGTGTTTACATTTGAAAAAAATATCTTTATAATAAAAATATTGGTCTGACAGGTGGAACCTTTATACCATCCAGACGATGATAATGCTACAGGATTTTGTTTGAGACAAAATTTCGGGTAAGCGTCTGACAGACTTATAATAGATTTTTTGATTTGACGGAGGATGTGACAGATTGGATATTATAAAGAAATTCGGGGATATGGTGGGAGAGAGATCCATCAGGGATCCGGAAAAAGCACGAAAACTTCTTCTCACTGGATACCGGCTTCAGGAAAAACGTCTGCAGCTTTTTCCTGACAGGAAGCTTCCGGCTTCGGGACAGTATGTAGCCCGTGTAGTCATGCAGAATATTATCAAAGCCCTTGCAAAACCGGACGATACCGCGCTTGTGAGCATTTTTGTACCGGGAGAGCTTCTGACAGCAGCAGGGATCACTCCGTATTCCGTGGAGGCAATGTCCTGCTTCATCGCCGGAACCAGATGTGAGCAGGCATTTCTGGCACAGACGGAATCAGAGGGCTTTCCGGAAACCATGTGCTCCTATCACAGAGTTTTTTTGGGAGCGTCCATGACAGGATTGGTACCGAAGCCCAAATGTACCATCTACACAAACCTTGCCTGCGATGGAAACATGATGACGTTTCCTTATCTGAAACAGAAATATCAGATCCCGGGCTTTTATATTGACGTACCCTATGAAAAAAATCAGGATTCCATCAGCTATGTTGCAGATCAGCTCCGCGAGCTGAAGAAATTCCTGGAGGATGTAGGCGGGAAAAAAATCTCCGAGCAGTCGGTACAGCGTGCAGTTGCCAACAGCAATGAAGCGGCCTCCTATTACAGCAGCCAGCTTGCCCTCAGAAAGGATCACGATCCGGTGACTTCCCTGACAAATGAGCTGTATGCGATCTTTATGTGTCATCTTCTGGCGGGCTCAGAGGAATCCCTGAAATATACAAAAATGCTTCTTGAGGATGTGAAGAAGGCACCAAAGGGGGAAGGTCTTCATATTTTGTGGATGCATATGATGCCGTTTTTGCAGGAGCCGGTAAAGGATGTATTTAATTACAGCCAGAACGTGCATATCCGTGCCTGTGATTTTGTTGCAGACGGTTTTCAGCGGATGCAGGCCTCGGATCCTTATGAGGCCCTTGCGGAAAAAATGGTCAACTGCATTTACAACGGAAGTGTGAAACAGAGGATCCGGCGTGCCCAGGAGCTGGCCAGTCTTACAGAGGCAGACGGCGGGATCCTTTTTGCGCATTGGGGCTGCAAGGGAACTATCGGAGCTTCCAGCCTGATCAAAAATTCTCTGGAAAACGCAGGACTTCCAACCATGGTCCTGGACGGTGACGGCTGTAACCCGGCCAATTCCAGTGACGGCCAGGTATCCACACGACTTCAGGCATATCTGGAAATGCTGTCAGAAGGTAAGGAGGAAAAACGGTCATGATACATTACGTCTGTAAATATACACCGCTGGAGCTGTTTAAGGGCTTTGGCGAGGAATGTGCGGTTCTTGAGGAAATGCCGGAGAATTTTGAGCTTTCGGACCAGATCGCCCATGCTAATCTCTGTGGCTTCGGAAAATCTGTGATCCAGGCAGTGCTGGAGGGAAAGGTAGAGCAGCTTATTCTTGTTAACTGCTGTGATTCCATGCGTCGTGTGTACGACATTGTGGAAAGTACCGGTAAATGTAAATTTCTGTACATGCTGGACATGCCTCATGAGGATAACGACTGTGAAAAGGTGAAGCTTGCCCAGGGCATCCACCGTCTGAAGAAAGCTTATGAGAAATTTTCGGGGAAAACCTTCGACAGAAGTGGATTTCTGAATGCTTTTTCCCATGAGCCTGTGGATAACCAGCCGTATATCGGTGTTCTGGGTGTCCGTGTCAGCGGCATCCTGGAAAAAATGATCCGGGATAATATCCGCATGGATGTGGAAAACCTGACCTGTACAGGTGGAAGACGTCTTGCAGTGATCCGTGAGGAGCTGGAAAAAATGGAAGACGATGCTATGTTCCTGGCTTATGCGGATGCACTTCTTTCACAGATGCCCTGCTTCCGTATGAACAACAGCACCCGAAGAAACCGGCTGTATCTGGATCCGAACCTGAAGGGGATCATTTATCATACTATTAAATTCTGCGACTATTACGGATTTGAGTATGCAAGCATCAAGCGTGATATCAAGGTTCCGCTTCTGAAGATCGAGACAGATTTTACAAGCCAGAGTGCAGGACAGCTCCTTACCAGAGTGCAGGCTTTTGCGGAGACCCTGGAAGGCTCTGAGGATATGGACCCATCAAAAGGAATCAGCGAGGAGATAAGGAAAAAAATGGAATCAGGAGTTTATTATGTGGCAGGGATCGACAGCGGTTCCACAAGTACGGATGTTGTGATCCTGGATAAAGACGGAAAAATTAAATCGACCATGATCATTCCCACAGGCGGCGGCGCTATGATGAGTGCAGAGAAGAGCCTGGAGATGGCCGTGGAAAAAGCAGGGATCAGGAAAGAAG
The DNA here is from genome assembly GCF_003479245.1 of Ruminococcus sp. AF17-12. NCBI lineage: Bacteria > Bacillati > Bacillota > Clostridia > Eubacteriales > Oscillospiraceae > Ruminococcus > Ruminococcus sp. AF17-12. The sequence continues at coordinate 62,032 of NZ_QUGY01000018.1, read as the reverse complement.
ATATCGTGCGTATCGTTACTACCGGATATGGACGTGCCTATATTGACAGTGGTGATGACAGTATCACAGAGATTACCTGTCACGCAAAGGGAGCCCATTATCTGAATCCGAATGTGCGTACAGTTATCGACATCGGCGGTCAGGATATCAAGGCGATCAGCATTGACGAGAACGGTGCGGTAAAAAATTTCCTGATGAACGATAAATGTGCAGCAGGAACCGGACGATTCCTGGAAATGATGGCCCGTACTCTTGGACTTTCCCTGGAGGAGATGAGTACCCGTGGTCTGGAGTGGAAAGAGAACGTAGTGATCTCAAGCATGTGTACTGTATTTGCAGAGTCCGAGGTAGTTTCCCTGGTTGCCCAGAATAAGGACGTGGCAGATATCATCCATGGTCTGAATGTATCTGTTGCTTCCAAGGTAGGAGCTCTTGCAGCCCGCCTTGGCAAAAAGAATCCGGGGGAATACATGATGACCGGTGGTGTTGCCAGAAATAAAGGTATCATCCAGGCACTGGAGGAGAAGCTGGGTGCGAAGCTTTATATCTGTGATGAGGCACAGCTTTGTGGTGCGCTTGGTGCGGCACTGTTTGCTTATGAGAAGTGTAATGCGGCACGGTGATCAGATCAGACAAGTTGCCTGCGCAGTGAATGCAGAGTGTGAATATCCTTTTGGTCAGGGGCGGCGTGCCCATTCACTGGGCGAACAGCCACAGTTCTTTCGGAAGTACCGGCTGAAGTGGGAGAGATTTGAAAATCCGCACAGCAGAGCCACCTGTTGAACAGGCAGAGCTTCGTTGGTGAGCAGATTTTTGGCTTTTTCCAGACGGAGCAGATTCAGGTCAGCATGAGGGGTACTGTCAAAAAAATTCCGGTAACAGGAATAAAACTGACTTTTTTCGAGATTAGCCATGGCGCAGAGCTTTTCTGTTGTCCATGGCTTTTCGTAATTTGTAAGCATTTCCAGACGGATTTTTTGGAACAGGCTGCAGAGCTCCGAGTCTGCAGACTTGCCTGTATCTGTACTGCGGAGTTCCCGTGAGGCTGTGATCATCAGCTGGCAGAGCAGGGCATACTCGTAGTCCCGGGAAAAAACTTCTCTGTTCAGATATTCATGCTGCAGCTTCTGGATACAGTGATCGATCTCCTGGCAGTCACTGGGGTAAAAAATTTCGTTGCAGGGAAGTCCGAACCGTTTTGCCAGATTTTCTCCGCAGGAAAAATGGACATAACTGTTCCGAAATTTTCGCACAGCCTGATAATGCTGGGGATTTCCCGGAATATAAAAGATGCAGGCATTATCCCGGGTGACAGTAAGCTGATCGCCCAGATAAACCTTCATTGGTGTTTTAAATAAAAGAAAAAGAAAATCTCCGCTTCCCTCCGGCCGGAAAATCCTGTCGTAATCGGAGTTGGAACGGTTGTATTCGCAGAAATTTAAGGTGAAATCCATGAAAATGCTGCGCTCCTTTCATTACGTAGATCAGACAATCCGACTGTGGCATTGTAAAGAACTTTCTGTCTGGAAGTATAAAGTAAAGTGACAGAGGGACGTCCGTCTGGTAAGACTGTCTTTACGATAAATCTTACCGGAAAAAAAGTCAACTGTTTCGGAAGATAATCACTGGTATGGATAGAACAGGATGGTAAAATGAAACATAGAAACGGTTGATTTCCGATCTGTCTGAGAGTGTGTGAGCGAACAGAGGCGTAAGAGCCGGTATATGGCGGAATCGGAAACAGAGTCCAATGCAGTGGCAGGCAGAAAATAATAATTTGCAGGAGGATTTTTACAATGAAAAAAGCGCAGATCATCGTGGACAAATATTTCCTCACCGGAAAAACAGACAAAAGGATCTATGGTTCCTTTATAGAACATCTCGGACGTGCGGTTTATGAGGGGATTTATCAGGAAGGCAGCCCCCTTTCTGATGAGCAGGGATTCAGGAAGGATACTCTGGAACTGGTAAGGGAGCTTCAGGTACCGATCGTTCGTTATCCGGGCGGAAATTTTGTATCCGGATTCCGCTGGGAGGACAGCGTCGGACCGAAAGCTCAGCGTCCGTCCAGACCGGAGCTGGCCTGGGGTGTCATCGAGACAAACCAGTTTGGACTCAATGAGTTTGTGGACTGGTCCAGAAAAGCCGGCAGCGATGTGATGATGGCAGTAAACCTGGGAACAAGAGGACCGGAGGATGCGAAAAATCTTCTGGAATACTGTAACTTTAAGGGTGGTACCTATTACAGTGATCTCCGTAAGGCTCACGGCTATGAACACCCGCATGATATCAAATTATGGTGTCTCGGAAACGAGATGGACGGTCCGTGGCAGATGGGACATAAAACTGCGGCAGAGTACGGAAGAGTTGCAGCAGAGACTGCCCGCCTGATGAAATTTATGGATCCGGAGGTTGAGACTGTTGCATGCGGAAGCTCCAATCTGGAAATGCCTACCTTTGGCTCCTGGGAGTATACGGTTCTTGACGAGGCTTACGATCAGGTGGATTATCTTTCCCTGCATCAGTACTATGGAAATGCATCGGGAGACACTGCCGATTTTCTGGCAAGCTCCAAGGGCATGGATGATTTTATCTCAGGAGTGGTTTCCATCTGCGATGCTGTAAAAGCAAAGAAGCATGGAAAAAAACAGATTAATCTTTCCTTCGACGAATGGAACGTATGGTACCACAGCAATGAACAGGATAAAAAGCTGGAAAAATGGGTACAGGTGCCCCATCAGCTGGAGGATGTTTATAACTTTGAGGATGCACTTCTTGTGGGAAGTATGCTGATCACACTTCTCCGTCATGCAGATCGTGTAAAGATCGCCTGCATGGCACAGCTGGTAAATGTTATTGCGCCGATCATGACATCCGATACAGGCGCATGGCGTCAGACGATCTTTTATCCGTATATGCTGACAAGTGTGTTTGGAAGAGGAACCGTCCTTAATACACAGGTTCTCACACCGGTATACGAGAGCAAAACTTATGGCGAAGCGCCATATCTGGATTCTGTGTGTGTCTGGGATGAGGAAAAGGATACGCTGACGATCTTTGCAGTGAATAAGAGTCTGGATGAGGATATGGAAGTTTCCTGTGACTTAAGACAGTTTGAGGGATATAAGATCGTAGAGCATATTGTACTTAATAATGACGATCTTCAGGCAGCCAATACAGAGGCTCAGCCGGAGAATGTAGTTCCTGTAAAAGCCAGTGCAGAATGCTCAAAGCTGGACGGCGGAAAACTGGAAGCAGTTTTTGCAAAACACAGCTGGAATATGATCCGTCTTGCGAAATAAGGGCCGGTGAAGTATAGTAAAAGTAGTTACAGAAAATGTAAATCATGCTACATTATGGGAGGTCTTTTTTATGTACACACCTGCAAAGGAACGCTACGAAACTATGGAGTACAACCGCTGCGGTGAAAGCGGCCTGATGCTTCCGAAGGTGTCTCTTGGATTATGGCATAATTTCGGAGATACTTCTGATTATGAAAACATGAAGCAGCTGTGCTTTACAGCTTTTGACAATGGTATCACACAGTTTGACCTTGCCAATAATTACGGACCTGCCTATGGAAGTGCGGAACGGAATTTCGGCAAGATCCTGAAAGAAGAACTGATGCCATACCGTGATGAGCTGATCATCACAACAAAGGCAGGCTATGATATGTGGGAGGGCCCTTATGGAAACTGGGGCAGCCGCAAGTATCTTCTGGCAAGCCTTGACCAGAGCCTGAAGCGCATGGGTCTGGAATATGTGGATATTTTTTACCATCACAGAATGGACCCGGAGACTCCGCTTGAGGAGACTATGGGGGCGCTGGCAACAGCGGTTCAGCAGGGCAAGGCCCTTTATGTGGGACTTTCCAATTATGATGGAAAAACCTTAAGCCAGGCGGCAGCGATCCTGAAGGATCTGAAATGTCCCTTTGTGATCAACCAGAACCGGTATTCCATTTTTGACAGAACAGTGGAAGAAAACGGTCTCAAGAGAACCACCGGCATTTTGAAAAAAGGTCTGATCACCTTTAGCCCTCTTGCTCAGGGACAGCTGACAGACCGTTACCTGAACGGGATCCCGGAGGACAGCCGTATCCGCAAAGATGGAAGATTCCTTAAGGAAAGTGTGCTGACGCCGGAGCGTCTGGATCAGATCCGGAGACTGAACGATCTGGCAGCCCAGCGTGGAGAGAAGCTGGCTGATATGGCACTTGGCTGGCTGCTTCAGCATAAGGAAGTTACCAGTGTTCTGATCGGAGCTTCCAAGCCGCAGCAGATCCTTGATAATGTGAAAGCGATCCACTGTGCACCGTTTACAGCTGAGGAGCTGCGTCTGATCGACGAGATTTCAAAATAAGATTTATATACTTCCTGTTTTACTATGAAAAGTAGTGAAGCAGGGAGTTTTTTATGCCAAAATAATTGTTTAACTGAATTAGGAAAGTTTCCGGGTTACTGTTTACTGGTAATATTCCGCGAGGTGTTTTTTGTGAGCGAAGGTCACAGAAAACCCGAGACATACCGCGCGAATTTATGCGATTAGCATAAATTCTGTGCATCGCGAAGCGTGTTGCTGAGAACGGAGTGAACAGTAACGTCTCCGGCGGGAGTGCAAAGAGCAATAAGCAGTGGAGGTTTGACAACGGGATAGGTGTGTGCTATATTGAAAAACAGAAAAGAAAAGAGCCAGCGGGAGCTTGTGTGACAGGCTGAGAGGAAGATAGATCTTCGACCGTACCTGATTTGGGTAATGCCAACGGAGGGATTGTGATCTGAGAGCGTGTCTCCGTGGAGTTTGCCATGGGATGCGCTCTTTTCGGATGCAGGAATGGAACTGGAATGGTCTGACAATGGGGGGATGTGAAAGTGACAGAGACTGCATGTGGAGCTTCTGCGAAAGAGCGGGCAGGAAGGGGAGCGCCTTAATGTCTGGCAGGAGAGTGATATTCCGGAGGATTTTTCCGGAAGGATCATGTAAGCGATGGGAATCCGTGTTTTCGGAGTGAGAGGAAGTAAGGGAACTTCGACCGCCAAAATCTAAGGGCAGACTGCAGCAGACGGGAAGCTTTTGCCCGGATCTGACAGGGTTCTGCCTGATATTTCAGGGAGGAAAAACACTATGGAAAAACAAAGGATGCACACGCTTCGTATGGTAATGCTGGCAATGATGGTTGCGATCGGTGTCGTTATTTCACCGATCCTGAGGATTGAGGGAATGTGCCCCACGGCGCATCTTGTCAATATCGTATGCTCGGTTCTGATGGGACCGTGGTATTCCCTTCTCTGTGCGACCATGATCGGCGTGATCCGTATGATGTTCATGGGAATCCCGCCACTTGCACTGACCGGTGCAGTATTTGGCGCATTCCTTTCAGGTGTGTTCTACAGACTTTCCAAAGGCAAGATCATCTGCGCGGTGATCGGTGAGATCTTTGGAACGGGTATCATCGGATCCATGGTTTCTTATCCGGTGATGGCATTCCTGATGGGAAGAGGCGGACTGACAGCATTTTATTATACGCCGATGTTCCTTGCAGCAACCACAATGGGAGGATGTGTTGCCTATATTTTCCTGAAGGCTCTGAGTAAAGCAGGTCTTCTGGTGAAATTCCAGGCAGCTTTGGGTTCAAAAACATATGAGACAAAGAATTTTACAACTGCGAAAGCGAATTAAAGAAGAAAAGCCGCTGATCCATTGCATCACCAATCCGATCTCGATCCATGACTGTGCCAACGTGGTCCTTGCAGTAGGTGCAAGGCCGATCATGGCGGAGCATCCGGCAGAGGTGACAGGTATTACGGCATCGGCTGGTGCGTTGATGCTGAATCTCGGGAATATTACCGATGCCAGGATCGAGTCAATGAAGCGTTCTATGAGAACAGCGATGGAAAATAAGATTCCGGTTCTTCTGGACCTGGTAGGGGTTGCCTGCAGTGATCTCAGGCTGGATCTGGCACGGGAGCTTTTAAGGATCGGTCATCCGGCAGTGCTGAAGGGAAATATGTCAGAGCTTCTGGCTGTTTCCGGGCTGCCGTCTCATGCGATCGGAATCGATGCGGGTGTCGAGGATGCTCTGACTGAGGAAAATATCGATGGAGTCAGTGAAGTGCTTAAGGCTTTTTCCAGAAATAATCAGGCAATCGTGCTGGCTACCGGGAAACAGGATTTTGTTACGGATGGTGAACGGGTTGTTCTGGTACAAAATGGCAGTGCGGCGCTGTCCGGGATCACAGGAACCGGCTGTATGGTCGGTGCACTGACTGCGGCGTTTTTGCCGGGGTGCGAAGATAATATTGCGAAAGAGATGACGGATAGTATAGAGGCAGGTGTCTGGTCTGGCGTTGAGATGGAATTAAATGGGAGATCCGGGAATTATCTGGCTGCGGCAGTGCTTGGTACTGCACTTATGGGTATCGCCGGCGAGGAAGCGGAGAAGATTTCCCGCGGTCCGGGAAGCTTTCAGGTAAATCTGCTGGATGAGATCTATGGGCTTTCGGATCGACAGCTGCTGGATCTGTTGAAGATTGAAATGTACTGAAAAAGAGGGGATTAGGATGGATAGAAAAGATTTGGATGTAACGTTGTATCTGGTGACGGATAGTTCTTATCATACGGAGGAGTCTTTGCTTCGTACGGTTGAGGAGGCTTGTAAGGGTGGTGTGACTCTGGTCCAGCTTCGCGAGAAGAATAAGGGTGGACGGGAGTATCTGGATAAGGCTTTTAAGGTGAAGGAGATCACAGATCGTTACAATGTGCCACTGATCATTGATGATCGTGTGGATGTGGCGCTGGCCTGTGATGCGGCTGGTGTGCATGTTGGAGCTTCTGATATTCCGGTTGCTGTGGCAAGGAAGCTGATGGGACCGGATAAGATCGTGGGGGCTACTGCCAAGACGGTGGAGGCTGCTGTGAAGGCTTATGAGGATGGTGCGGATTATCTTGGTGTGGGGGCGATTTATCCTACTACTACTAAGGTGGTGACGATCCTTACCAAGGTTTCTACGTTGAAGGATATCTGTGAGGCGGTTCCGATTCCTGCGGTTGCGATCGGGGGATTGAATGCCGGGAATATGGATGTGCTTGAGGGCGCCGGTATGAGTGGTATGGCGGTTGTTTCTGCGATCATGAAGGCGGAGGATCCTAAGAAGAATGCGCGGGAGCTGAAGGAGAAGATTGTTGCTTTGATGGGAAAGTGATTTAGGACATGAGTGAAGAGCAGTGGTGGATTTGAGGTTCATTGCTGTTCTTTTTTTGTTGAAATACGGACGCCCGTGAGGCGTGTGCTGCCTGTCGCCGGGGCTTCGTCGGGGGCTGGCTTCTAGGCTGCCGGAATTCTGCTAAAACCGTTTTCCAAAAGTCCGAACTCGCGTCTTGCAGCCGCTCAGACAGCGGACTTTTGAAAAACAACGCAGATTTCCGCCAGCCAAGAATCAGCTCCCCTCCTGCAGAGTCCGGCGACAGGCAGCACACGCCTCACGGGCTGGTTTTTCAAGGCGTCAGGGGAGGGTGGCTGCTCGGGAGTTTGGGTGTAAATGTTGGGTTGAGTGGTCTGCCGGGAATGCGATGAGGCATCAGCGCTGCGCTGGATGCCTGGGAGGAAAGGCTGAGTTTCCTTGTGGTTTGCCGGGAGATGGATGAGCTATCAGCGCTGCGCTGGATAGCTGGGAGGAAAGGCTGAGTTTCCGGTTGTCTGACGGTAGGCTGGCCGAGGCGCTTCGCTGTCGGCTGGTAGAGCGATGTGATATGGTTTATAAAAAATGCCGGTGGGGGTTACTCCACAGGCAGATCTCTGTGTTCTACGCTGGTGGAGAATACGATCTGTGTTTTGGTGCGGCCGAACTGCTGGAGTTCGTTGATGAAGTGGTCCAGTTCCATGGTGGAGCGGAAGGCTACTTCGATGAGCATGGAGTAATCGCCGGTGACGCAGTTGCATTCGATGACGTTTGGGATGGACTGGATGAAGGGATAGAAGTCTTTTTTTTGGTTGGGTTCTACTTCCAGGTTGATGAATGCTTTTATATGATAACCGAGAAATACTGGGTTGATCTGGGCGTGGTAGCCTGTGATCAGCCCGTTTTTTTCGAGGTGTTCGATCCTGGCGGAGACAGCGGGGGATGAGAGGAAGACTTCCTTTGCGATTTCCTTTACCGGAGTGCGGGCGTTCTTCTGAAGCATTTCGATGATCTTTCGGTCGATGTTGTCGAGTTTGTGTTCCATGTAGAATGTATCCTTTCGATGAAAAATGTTATTTGTAACTGGTACAGAGCTGCGTAGGGAAGTGGATTGAAAATATGTTTTTCTGTATTGATTATACTGCGTGTGTTATCACAACACAAGAAACGACTTAATAAAAATAAGAAAAATAAAAGAAATTCTTAAAAAGATTAATGTAAACTATTGAAAAACACGGATAATCGTGGTTTTCCATTAAAAGTATTTACAAGCTACAAAGAAAGTGTTAGTTTCTTAGGCATCAGAAAAACAGCTGCTGATAAAAATGAAAATAACAGAATGATTTGTAAACAGTGAATATCCGTCGGACTGAAAAAATGAGATCAGAGGGCGGAGCAAATCAGATGTGCACAGGATCAGAAGAAAGAAGAGGGATGATAAAATGACAACAGAAACAAGACTGGAAGCAGATTCGATCGGAACTATGGAAGTGCCTGCAGAGGCTTATTACGGAGTTCAGGCTTTAAGGGCAAAACAGAATTTTCCTATTACAGGTACAAAGCTTCATCCGGTATTTATCAGGAACCTGGCACAGATTAAAAAAGCAGCAGCTATCACTAATAATAATGCAGGGCTTCTTCCGGAGGATAAGGCAGACGCCATTGTCAGAGCCTGTGATGAAGTGATCGCAGGAAAATTGGCTGAGGAATTTATCGTAGATGCCATTCAGGGTGGTGCCGGAACCAGCGCAAATATGAATATGAATGAGGTGATCGCAAACAGAGCCGGTGAGATCCTCGGATGTCCGAAGGGAAGCTATAAAATGGTCCATCCAAATGATCACGTAAACATGGCACAGTCCACCAATGATGTGATCCCGACGGCCGGTAAGCTTACCGTTCTGGATCTTCTTGCACCTCTGGAAAAAGCACTGGTAAGACTTGAGAAGGAGCTTGCAAAAAAGGCAGAGCAGTTCGATGATGTGATCACTATGGGACGTACACAGCTTCAGGATGCAGTTCCGATCCGTCTTGGCCAGGTGTTCCACGGTTATGCGTCCATGGTTTCCAGAGACCGGAAACGTATCGAAAAGGCTCACAGGGAAATGTACACTGTAAACCTTGGAGGAACTGCAGTGGGAACTGCTATCAACGTGTCCGATTCTTATTTTTATAAGATCGTGCCAAATCTGGAAAAGCTTACAGGCTATCCGCTGAAACAGGCTGAGGACCTTTTTGATGCAACAGAAAATCTGGACGGTTTTGTTGCCGTATCTGGTGTGGTAAAAACCTGTGCGGTGGATCTTTCCAAGATGTGCAACGATCTTCGACTGATGTCCTCCGGCCCGAAAACCGGATTTGGGGAGATCAACCTTCCGGCGAAGCAGAATGGGTCGTCCATCATGCCAGGTAAGGTAAATCCGGTCATTCCGGAGGTAGTAAGCCAGGTTGCTTTCCACATCGTAGGACATGATACCACCATTACCATGGCGGCAGAAGCCGGACAGCTGGAGTTGAATGCTTTTGAGCCGGTTGTATTTTGTAATCTTTTTGAATCCATTACGACTCTGGAAAAAGCAGTGGATACATTGATCGTAAACTGCATCACAGGAATCACCGCAAACCGCAAACACTGCAAAGACCTGATGGAAAGCAGTGCAGGAATCGCAACGGCTCTCTGCCCGCATATTGGCTACAAGGCGTCTGCAACCATCGCAAAAACTGCAGTAAAAACTGGCAAGTCTGTCCGGGAACTTGTTCTGGAACAAGGGATCATGACTGAGAAAGAGCTGGAAGAGGTTCTTGATCCGTATCTGATGACAGAAGTCGGAGAAGAGCGGAAAGAGGATGAAGCAAGAAGGAAAGCCTGCTGAGAAAGTTATCTGTACCAACGTATGACGGGAACGTCTGATGCAGCAATTCATTTCAGAGCAGCTGAACCTGATGCGGGATTTTATGGAAATGCTATAGGCAGATCAGGAATGAGATATCAATGAGTACTATAAGGAGACTTGTCACAGTGCAGGTCTCCTTTTATAATGGAAGAAACGCGATAAGAAAAGAAGGGAAAGATGCATGCTTAAACGAACAGCCATACGGGCACTTTGTAATACAACGGCATATCAGAGAGGTCTTGATATTTACCGTACCGGAAAGAGGATCCAGTCGCTGGATATTAAGTCGGAAGGAGCTGTGGATAAAATATCTGCAGCAGTGAAGGGAAGTGGGCGTAATGTATACAATACAGGATTTCAGTATGATACAGAAGCGGACCGCATAAAAGAAGCATACTGTGACTGCCCGGCCTTTCGCAGCTATTCCGGAATCTGTAAGCATTGCGTGGCAGTGCTTCTGGAATATGGAGACCGTAAGGCCTATGAGCGTGTGGAAATCCGCAGACAGCAGGATGAGGAACAGAAGCAGGCAGAGTCATTCAGCGGAACAGCATTTCCGGCTGCTTTATCCGGACCAGGGCAGCCTGCAACGAAAACCACCGTTGAGCTGAAAAGCCTCCTTAATCGCCAGCTATACAGCCGTATGCTTCCGTTTTCCGGGGATCCGTATTTTGGCAGGGTGGAGCTGGAAACCTGCCTGAAATTTAATTCTGTGAGAAATTGTTTTACCGTGGAATTCCGCGTTGGCTGTGAGAAAAAATATATCCTCAAGGATGTGTTGGCCTTTGTGTGGAATCTGGATCATAATGAGAAGGTTTCTTATGGAAAAAATCTGGAATTTATCCATTCAGATGAAGCCTTTTCAGAAGGATCCAGAAGCGTGCTGGCCTTTATCCGGGAATGGGTCGAGAATCATCACGGCACTTACATGTCCAGATATGAACAGCTGAAGAATATAGCTGTGGAAAAGGTGAGGGATCTTACCGTTGACAGAAAAGAACTTGAGGATTTGCTTCTTATACTTGGCGAAAAAAGTTTCAAGTTCAAAATGAACAATGATCCGGAGACAACATGGCATTCTGTCAGAGAAATTCCGAACAGGACGCTGATGATCCGGAAGAAGGATCAGGGGTTATCTCTTGAGATCGCGCCGGTATACAGTGTGACAGGCATACGGTATCATATGTATTTTGATAATGCGAAGGTATATCTGGTTTCCAGGCAGGAGCTTGGAGCAGTGGAGGAATTTGTTGCTTGTCTGGAGCGGCTTCCTGCAGGCCGAGGCTTTATTGATGAACCGGATGTGCCTGCGTTTGTGCGTGAGCTGCTTCCTTCCCTGAAAAAATTTTTTCACTGTGATCTCAGGGATTTCCCGGAAGAAACAGGTCTTGAATGCTACAAGGCTGCATATGAGATCTATCTGGATGCGCCGGAGCGTGACTGGATCACCTGTAAGGCATTTTCTGTTTACGGGAAGGATAAATTTTCGGTTTTTGACCGAGATGTGTCTGCCCGCACCAGGGATATTCCGGGAGAGCTTGGTGTGTTTGCGCTGCTGTCAAAATATTTTAACGGATATGATGACCAGCGGATGGAGCTGGCATTGGATTGTCGTGCCGAGGAACTGGAATCTTTGTGCAGGGAAGGTTCAGGGAAACCCGACAGTGTGAAAGATTCCGAAGAAAAGCTCTACCAGCTTCTTACTGAAGGGATCCCCGCCATGCAGAAAGTTGCAGCTGTCTATATTTCCCAGTCCATCAAACAGATGAGGGTGACAAAGCTGCCAAACATCCGTCTTGGCGTTTCTCTGTCAGCCGGACTTCTGAACCTGGATCTGGATGTGGAGGGGATGGATCAGGCGCAGCTTTTTGATATTCTTTCCAGGTACGATCGCAGGAAAAAATATTTCCGCCTGAAGGATGGCAGCTTTCTGGATGTTTCCGATGGTCAGCTCAGGGAGCTTTCTGCTCTGAAAAATGGACTGCAGATCAGTGATCGTGAACTGAAAAAAGGAAAGACTCAGGTTCCGGCCTATCGTGCTATGTATCTGGACAGTCAGCTGAAGGGCGGCGATCTGATCAAGGTAGAGAAGGACAATGCCTTTCGTGCGTTGATCCGGAACATGCAGACAATGGAAGAACATAAATTTCAGATTCCCAGGGAGCAGGAAAAAATCCTCCGGGGCTATCAGAAAGAGGGCTTTTACTGGATCAAAACTCTGAAGCATAATCAGTTTGGAGGGATCCTGGCAGATGATATGGGACTTGGAAAAACCCTCCAGGTGATCACATTTCTCTGGTCAGAATTTCAGGAATCTGCGCCGGGAGAAAACAGACGTGCCCTTGTGATAACGCCTGCTTCGCTGGTGTTTAACTGGATGAACGAGATCGAACGTTTTGCGCCGGGACTTCCGGCTACCGTTGTGACTGGTGATGTGAAGGAGAGGAAAGCACTGATCAAAAATGCGGGAGAACGGGAGGTTCTGATCACCTCCTATGACCTTCTGAAACGGGATCTGAAGGCTTATCAGAACCTGGATTTTGCTGTGCAGATCATTGATGAGGCGCAGTATATCAAGAATCACGGAACTCAGGTGGCAAAGGCTGTGAAGGAGATCCGGTCGGAATTCAGGCTTGCGCTGACCGGTACACCGGTGGAGAACAGGCTCAGTGAGCTGTGGAGTATTTTTGATTTTCTGATGCCGGGTTTCCTTTATTCTTACGAAAAATTTCGTAAGGAAATCGAACTTCCGGCTGTGCAGTACAGCAATTCCGATGCGATGGAGCGTCTGCAGAAAATGATCCGTCCTTTTGTGCTGCGGAGATTGAAGAGGGATGTGCTGAAGGATCTTCCGGATAAGCTGGAAAAAGATATGTTTTCCCCGTTGGAAAGCGAGCAGAAGGAGCTGTATGAGGCCCATACGGAACGGCTTCGCCTGATGCTTGGGATGCAGTCGGATGCGGAGTTTCGCACTTCTAAACTGCAGATCCTTGCAGAGATCACGAGGCTGCGGCAGATCTGCTGTTATCCGGGACTGGTATATGAAGGATACAAAGGGAATTCTTCCAAGCTGGAGATGTGCATGGAGTTGGTTCAGAATGCGGTGAATGGCGGACATAAGCTCCTGTTGTTTTCCCAGTTTACTACCATGTTGGATGTGCTGGCTGTCCGTCTGAAAAAAGCAAAAGTTTCTTTTTATATGTTGACCGGATCGACTTCCAAGGAAAAACGGGCGCAGATGGTACATGCATTTAATGAGGATGATACTTCTGTTTTCTGCATTTCTCTGAAAGCAGGAGGAACAGGCCTGAATCTTACGGCAGCTGATATTGTGATCCACTACGATCCCTGGTGGAATCTTGCTGTGCAGAATCAAGCAACAGACCGTGCCCACCGCATCGGTCAGCAGAACGTTGTCAGTGTCTACCGCCTCTTTATGAAAGACACCATAGAAGAACGAATCCGGGCTCTTCAGGAAAGAAAACGGGAACTGGCTGATGAGATCTTAAGCGGCGAGGGAATCGGTCAGGCTTTGATCAGCAGAGAGGAAGTACTGGAGCTGCTAGGCAGGTAAAATTCTTAACTGAATCAAGTAAGTTCCTTGCTTCAATTACGAAAAGCAATACGCGGTGAGGGGACTTGCTTGTATCAGGAAGAGTGCAGGCTGTGAATATCCGCCTGATTCAACAAAAACACCCCCGATGGAAATCGCGTGTGTAAATCACATACGATATCCGTCAGGGGTGTTTTATTTTATGCAAAAAACTTATCGTACAGACCAAAGAAGAAGATAAACAGAATGATCAGCGGCAGGATATAAGTGATGTATCCGCGCATCCATTTCCGGATCTTCATGCCTTTTCCGGTGTTGGCTTCTTCTGTGAAGTTTTCCCAGCCCCAGCCCCGTTTGGAAACACAGAAAAGCAGGTATACAAGAGAACCAAGCGGGAGCAGAATGTTGCTTACCAGAAAATCTTCAAGGTCGAGAATTGCGCCGCCGAATACCTTGAGCCAGTCCCAGGACCATACATTGTATCCAAGTACGCATGGCAGAGACAGAAGGATGATGGCGATGGCATTTACAAGACTGGATTTTTTTCGGCTCCAGCCGGTAAGCTCCATACCGCAGGAAATAATATTTTCAAATACAGCCAGGATGGTAGAGAAAGCTGCAAATGACATAAAGATAAAGAACAGGCTTCCCCACAGTCTTCCAAGCGGAATGTGGTTGAAAATATTCGGCAGTGTGATGAAGATCAGGCTCGGTCCGGAAGTCTGGTCAACATTGAATGTGAAACATGCCGGGAAAATAATAAGTCCGGAGGTGATCGCAACAAAAGTATCCAGAAGCGCAATATTCATGGATTCACCAAGCAGTGCATGATCTTTTCCGATGTAGCTTCCGAAGATAGCCATAGCACCGATACCAAGGCTGAGAGTAAAGAATGCCTGGTTCATAGCACCGGTAATGGTAGAAATAATACCGATCTCTTTCATACGCTCGAAATCCGGGATCAGGTAGAATTTCAGTCCCTCTTTGGCACCATCCATGGTAAAACTGTTGATGGCAAGAACAACCATGATCACCAGAAGAGAGATCATCATAACCTTGGTAACTTTTTCAAGGCCGTTCTGAAGACCGCGGGAGCAGACAAAAACACCTGCAATAACAACAACGATCATCCAGAATCCCATAGTAACGGGCTGGCCAAGCATGTTGGTAAACTGTCCTGCAACACCGTCGGAATCAAGTCCCTGGAATTTACCGGTGGCTGTCATATAGAAGTAATTCAGCATCCAGCCTGTAACAGTGGTGTAAAACATCATCAGGAGATAACATCCGATCAGAGTGATATATCCATGGATGTGCCATTTCTGTCCTGGTTTTTCCAGTGCGTAATATGCTTTGACAGGACTCTTCTGGCTGGCACGTCCAACAGAAAACTCCATAGTCATAACAGGAAGTCCAAGAAGGGCCAGGAAGATCAGGTAAAACAGTACGAATGTGCCGCCACCGCCCTGTCCGGCCATGTAAGGGAATTTCCAGACGTTTCCGATTCCGATGGCACAGCCAGCAGAAATCAGAATGAATCCCAGACGGGATCCAAGTTTTTCTCTTTCTTTCATAACTCACCTCATTATTGCAGTATGGTAAACTGCTATTTGTATAAAGTCGCAGGTTTTATCTTAACACATTCCGGGATATTGCACAATAAAAAGAACTTGCATTTTACATAAAACATATGTTAGAGTAAAATGTAATTTTAATAAGATGAAGCGGTGAAACGTTACGCTTTAATGAGATAAAGATCATATGCCGATAGAACCTGGATAACTGTTCTTTTCAGTCAGGGATACAAAGTTTTTTGGAGAGATTCCGTAATATTTCCGGAAACATTTGCTGAAATATCCGGAATCAGAAAATCCGCATAAAGAAGCTACATTTTGAATGGAAGGGCTGTCTTCCAGAAGAAACTGTCTGGCTTTTTTCATGCGGCAGACATTGATATATGAGGTAAGTGTAACTCCGGATTCCTGACTGAATACAGCAGAGAGATGCTGGGGATTGACAAAAAAATGGGAAGCAATGGTTTCAAGACGAAGATCCGGCTGATTAAAATTCAGACAGATATATTCCTGAACCTGGGATACAAGAGCTGACTTCCGCGGATTTTTTTCATCAGCAAGAGAATCCAGAACTGCCTTGCAGGTAGACTGGAGCAGTTGTTTTAACTGCAGGGCACTCTGGCAGTTCTGGTAAGTATTCAGGGCGTTTTCCAGAAGAGGAAAAAGCGTTTCACGCTGACTGCACTCCGTGATAAAACCGTCAAGTACAGTAAGAAAAGCAGCAGCTACACTCCAGGTCTGCCGGATATGGATTTTTTTGGTGATGATATCGTTGAAATATTCATCAATATATTTACAGAGAGCCGGTGAATTTTGCTGGCGCAGAAAGATCAGGATATCATTATAAACCAGAGGCTTTAATGTAAAATCACCGGAATGGGACTGGGGCGTGAAATAAAGAAATCCGGAAGAAGACGCAGTTCTGTTATGAAAAACAGAAAGAGCCTCTTCATAGGAATAGCGGATTCCTTCCACGCCTTCATGAGGTGTTCCACAGCAGAAAAAAGTGGAAATCTGTGCGATATTATCATATATCCCGGCAAGTCTGAGACAGGATTGTTCCAGATCGGTAAAAGAAAAATCAGAGCTTTTTTCCATGATGATATACTGTCTCATCTGAGAATAGTCAATGTAAATAAGCTCTTTGCACACAGGCTGTAAGATTTCCCTGCATATATTTTCCAGGATGGTGTGGAGCAGAGAAAAATCACCTTTTTCATCCCATATTTCCGGATTGGCATTGTGGATCTCCATAAGAATGGTAAGATAATCGGAAGTTTTATGAATCGGAATTTTTTCCAGATCATCCGGGGAAATGGTTGTTCCGCTGATCACCTTCTGGAAGAAATTAAGCTGCATTTGCCGTGTATACAGATCGCGGAACTGAAAATAATTATTCACATAACTGTTTCTGGAATTTTCCTGATCGATCTCGTCACTTACTTTCTGGAGTGTCTCCATAAGCTCCCGGTGATCCAATGGCTTCAGGAGGTATCCGCGGACCTGAAGAGAGATGGCTTTTTTGGCATAGTCAAAATCTTCGTATCCTGTGGAAAGGATGAACCTGGTATGACAGTCTGTTCCAAGAGCTGCGATCATATCCAGACCGCTCATAACCGGCATGGATATATCCACAAGGGCAATATCGGGTTTAACATTTTCAATAAGCCGGATTCCGGCCTGTCCGTTATTAGCTTCCCCTGCAATGTTATAAAGGTTTTGTTTTTCAAGAAAATTGATCAGAGATTTTCTGAAAAAAACTTCGTCGTCAATAATTACAAGTGTTTTCACTTTATATTTCCCCCTCGATCAGATTTTTGTCAGGTATTACTATGGTTACAGTGGTTCCCTTTTCAGGTGAACTTTCGATGGTAAGTCCGTAATTCTCACCGTAGAGAAGAGCAATCCTGTGGTTGATACTTGGAAGCCCGAAAGAATGTCGGGCAGTTTTGAAGTCTCTGATAGAACGGTTAAGTTCGGCAAGTTTTTCCGGCGGGATACCGGAACCATTATCAGAAACAGAAATACAGATGGTACCATTTTTGATAGAAACAATTAAGTGAATATGGCATATCTGGCTGGTAAGTCCGTGGACAAAAATATTTTCCACAACAGGCTGTATGGTCAGCTTGGGTATCTCTGCCCCATGATCCTCCCAGGACGGCTCATAGATGATCTCGTAATCAACAAAATCCATATACCGCAGATTCTGGATATAAAGATACTGTTCTGTAAGAAGCAGCTCCTGGCGCAGAGGAATGATAAACTGTCCCTTTGAAAGAGAGTTTCTGTAGAAAGATGACATGGCAGACACTGCTTTTACTGCGGTATCATTCATATCAATTTCTATGAGAGACTTGATGGTGTTTAAAGTATTATAAAGAAAATGGGGATTGATCTGGGACTGTAAAAGACGTATTTCCATTTTCTGTTTGGCATTTTGTTCCTCATAGATATCGTTAAGTAATGTCTGGATCTTCTGCATCATAAGGTTAAACTGGTTATAGAGAACTGCAAGTTCATCATTTGAAGAGTAACTGGCAGAAATATTCAGCTTTCCGGCAGATGCAGATTTCATTTTTTCCACAAGTTTCTGTATAGGTGCGGTGACAGTACCTGTACATAATATGGAAAAAAATACAGATAAAATAAACACTACAATGCTGATCAGAAGAATGTTGTGCAGGATCACCATATGATCCAGAGTCAGGCTTTCCAGAGGAATCAGGTTGATCACATTCCAGTTTAGGTCAGGATAGGATTTGCAGATAAAAAGAGTGTCAGTGCCGTCTACGGAAAAAAACTGCCTGTCGGTTTCTGTCAGGGTTTTATAATTCTCTGAACTGATTTTTGTATAGGATGAGAAGTCTTTATAAATACCTCCGGATGAAGAAGAGGAAAGTATCTGTCCATTTTCATCAGTAATATAGAAATCCCTGGAAGAGCTGTCCGGAAGGTCGCGGAATGCAGAGGAAATATTTGTTTCTCTGATCAGAAGGACCAGGGCGCCCAGATATTTGGTGTTATCAATGTTTGTAATACTTTTTAAGGCTACAAAGGTTGGCTCCCCACTTATCTGGAAGGGTCCGAGAAACTGAAAGGCCAGATTAGTCTGAAGGCTGTCAAGGACTTCGGGACCTAAAATGGAATCAAGCTGATCTGTTTCTGTGGTACTGCTGTGAAACCAGTGGTTTTCTGTATCCAGGATATCCCAGGCATAGATGTTTTTGTGAAGTCCGATGATACGCTGGGCCTGGTCTGTAAGCTCGGAATTTACCAGAAAATGTTCCAGTGTGTTTTCGGGAACTGTGGGATTTTCTTTTAAAACATCGGCGATATTGCTGTTGATGGAAAGGGTGATGGCATAGTTTGATATATTATCGATCTTTTCTCCAAGGTTGCTGGTGATCAGGGATAGCTGCTGCTGACTGGAAAGTGCGGCACGCTTGATCAGTACTTTTTTGGATGCAGTATAAAAAAACACGGAAGTAAGCATGAGTATCAGAGAACTGAGCAGCAGATATGTAATAAAAAGCCTGCGTTTCAGACTGATTCCTAAAAATAAGTGAAACACCTTTTTTTTCAGATTTTCTATCATGGAATCCCCCCTCTGGTTTTATTGGCTACATTATATAATAAGGGAAAAATTCTCACAAGTGTGGGGGAAAGATTGGAGAAAATATTCCAGGTACAGCGAAGATTTTCCATGTATTTTTCCGGACGGATTTAATATAATGGTCTCATCGATAAGGAAAGCGGAACAAAATATTCAATCCGGATGAATAGAAATGTACCAAAAGGAGGACGAAAATGAAATTAAAAAAAGTGATGGCTGCTACACTTGCCACAATGATGTGTCTCTCTTCATTCAGCATGATGAATGTGTGGGCAGATAAAAAAGAGGATTCCGAACCACTTGTGATCAATTATATCAGTGCCAGGGGCGAAACAGATGCGGCACTGAAAACATTGAAGAAGCTTGCAGAAGATTATAAAAAAGATCACCCGGATTTTGAATTCAATGTAGAGTCTATTGCAGACAGAGAAACATATCTTCAGAAGATCAAGATCCTTGCATCCAGCAATGAACTGCCGGACTGGTTTGACGCAGATCCGGAGGCATTTTTTGAAGGACTTTGCAAAAAGGATCTGATCTACAGTGTGGATGACCTTTATGATGAACTGGGTATCAAAGACAAGTTCTTTGATATTGCACTGAATTATCCGAAACTCAGTGACGGAAGCAATTACCTTATGACCTGGCAGGGAAATGTAGAGTATTTCTGGTATCACAAAGACATGTTTGAAAAAGCCGGAATTACTGAAACACCTCAGACACTGGAAGACCTCCTGGATGTGTGCAAGAAGCTGAAAGATGCGGGAATGACCCCGATATCCGCAGGAAATTACGACATGATCATGCGTTATCCTGCATTTAAGGCTTTCAGACTGGAAGGAAATGACTTCATTGACAATGCAAGAATGGGAAAAGAAAAATTTAATTCTGAGACAGGTATCGCAACAGCCCAGTATACACAGGATATAGCCCAGTATTTCAGTGAAGGATGGACAAGTTCAGATACTACCGCACAGATGGATCTGTTTCTGAACAGTGGTGCGGCAATGTTATACACCGGAACATGGGATACACCGGATCTTACAGATGATGAGGGAAATCTTAAAGATGACATTTCCATGTTCAAACTTCCTGTAGACAGCGAAGGAACCGCTACAGGAGAAAATGATTACTATGCGAATTGTGGAATCGGAACTGCCATTCTCAAGGATTCCATGAGTGATGAGATGAAAGATTTCATCAGTTATGTATGGGATAATTTTGCTGATACGGCAATGTATGAGTTCAATATGCTTCCATCCATGATGCCAAGTGATTCGGAGAAGCTTCCGGAGCTTACACAGCAGATTTTAAGTGATCTTGAGAACTGCGGCACTTTTGCCCAGTGCTGGGATGTTCGTCTGGATCCTTCTACAAACGAGGTTTACAGAAAAGAGTTGGCAAGCCTTGGAATGGGAGAATCAACTCCTGAAGAGTTCTGCGAAAACATGGACAAAGCTGTAGAACAGTATGCATCTGATTATTTTGACACTGAAGAATAACTGAGAGAATACGCAGATGCGGAATTTTATCTGCATCTGCGTATGAAAGGGGAGAGGATATGAAGCCCAGAAATAAAATCCAGCCTTTACCGTTTGTTCTTCCTGCACTGTTCGTATATATTCTTACTGTTATCATCCCAATTCTGTGGTCAATGGGTTACAGCCTTTTTTCCTGGAATGGAATCGGTGATATGAAGTTTATCGGACTGGAAAATTATGTGAGGATGTTTCAGGATGAGACATTTCGTGAGGCTGTTGTAAATAATCTTAAATTTGTTGTATTGGGAAGTTTGTTCCAGTTATGTGCAGGACTGATCCTGGCAATTTTGCTTACACATATTTCCAAAGGTGGAAATATTCTGCGGGTTATTTATTTTATTCCATGTATCATTTCATCTATGGCGATCTGCCAGATTTTTTCCAAAATGCTTTCTGTCCAGCCCCAGGGCCTGGTTTGCTATGTGATGGAAAAACTGGGAATGGAACCTATCGCTTTGCTGGCAAATTCCCATACAGCGCTGATTACCATAACCCTGATCGATGGATATAAATACTGTGGTCTGTACATGATCATTTTTTATTCCGCATTTGTATCCATATCAAAGGATGTGATCGAGGCATCTACAATGGATGGCTGCAATGTTTTTCAACAGTATCGTTACATAAAGCTTCCACTGGTGAAAAATATATTCAGCATTGTCATTGTAATGCTTGTAAATGGTTGTCTGAAAACCTTTGATGTATTCTATATTCTTGACAATAAATCCAGATCAACAGAGATGGTGGCAACTTATATGTATAAAACCGCTTTTAATTCGGCTGACTTTGGCTATGGAAGTACATTGTCCGTTTTTCTGGTCATTGAATGTCTGGTAGCAGTAGGGATTATACAGAAATGCCTGGGATCGGCGAAAGGAGATGGGTCAGAATGATAAAATCAAGAAAAAATATACCTATTCGTGCTGTGTTCTATGTAGTGATCCTTATTTTTGTCATGATACAGGTCTACCCTATTTTCTGGGTTATCTGCTCCAGTCTGAAAACACCGGATGAAATGACATATACTGCACAGTATGCCCTGCCATCAGGATTTTATCTTGGAAACTATATCAGCGCACTGACGATCTCATCCATTCCAAGATATTTTCTTAACAGTACGGTTGTGGCAGTTCTCACACTTCTTGGCATCGTAGTCCTGGGATGCCCGGTTGCATTTGTGATCAGTAAGGTAAAGGTAAAATATGCCAATGCACTGATGGCATTTTTCCTGTTTGGAATGATGGTGCCTATTTTTTCCTGCCTTGTACCCATGTTCCAGATTTATAACAGGATCGGACTGAGAAATACATACTGGGCACTGGTGCTTCCGCAGATCGGGTTCGGACTTCCAATGTGTATCTATCTTTACACCGGATTTTTTAAATTTATGCCGGATTCTCTTCTGGAAGCGGCAGTTATTGACGGTGCCACAATGGGAACCACATTCCGCAAGATCGTGGTACCTATGGCTAAAAATACTACAATGACAGTTCTTACATACAATTTTGTTTTTGTATGGAATGAATTTACCTATGCCAATACGTTTATCTCATCTTCTGATATGAAAACTCTGCCAATTGGCCTGAATGACTTTGTGGGGCAGTTCGGAAGAGTGGACTGGGGAAGTACATTTGCGGCGATCGTAATATCGATCCTGCCTACACTGATCGTGTATTTTATTCTTAACAGGAACATAATCGAAGGTATGGCTGCAGGTGCGGTCAAGAGTTAGGAGGCTGAAATGGAAACAAGGATTGAATTGAAACAAGGATGGAAAATTTTGCAGGATGTTCATGATACAGGGGAAAAGATCGGGCTTTATGCTGCCAGGGAAGCAGATACTTCCGTAGGTTCCCAGGTGTCTGAATGGGAGGAACTGGAGGAACTGAAACATCTGCAGCTTATCTATGCCAGACAGCCATATTTCGGGCGTGAACTGAGATATTTCAATCAGGCACCCTGGTGGTACAAAACAGAGTTTGAAGTTCCGGATCAGAAAGTTACGGATGCTGTCCTTAAATTTACCAATGTGGATTATTATGGAAAAGTATGGCTTAACGGAGAATTTCTTGGAGAGCATGAAGGATATTCCGCTCCATTTTCCTTTAATGTAAAAGATAAGCTTGTTTTTGGAAAGAAAAATTATCTCATTGTAAAGGTAAGTTCTCCATGGGATGATGAGGTGGAGCTGGATGCACAGGATTCCAGAACCACCCTGGTAAAAAGAAATATGGTAAAAGGTACCTACGAACATTCTGATACATTTATCCAGAGAGATGTAAATCCTGTAGGAATCTACGGAAAAGTGGAGCTGATCCTGACAGAAGAAGGTGTTCTGGAAGATCAGACAGATCTGAAGTATGAACTGGATCCAGATGGAAAGAAAGCAGACGTATATGTGGAAACTGAAGCGCGAGGTCTGAAATCCGGGGAGACATATGATTTTAATGTAAAGATCCGGGAAAAAGAGTCCGGTCTTATAAAGGCAGAAAAAACTGTTCAGATAATGGCAGAGAAAGCAGAGACAGGTTTTAAATGTGAGCTTAAAGTGGAAGATGTCAGACTGTGGTCCACATGGGATCATGGTTATCCCTGGATGTATCAGGCAGAACTTACGTTAAGCAGGGGAAAAGACATACTGAGCAGCAGAACAACGAATTTTGCTTTCCGGGACATTCAGATTGAGCGTAATGAAAAAATAACAAGATTCTGGCTTAATAACAGGAAGCTGTATATAAGAGGAACCTCTTATTTTCCGGATTGTTATATTTCCGCAATGACAAGGGAACGGTACCTGAGAGATCTTCTTAATGTAAAGGCGGCAGGTTTTAACCTGGTACGAGTACATGTCCACACAGAGCAGGAAGTTTTTTATGATCTGTGTGACGAGCTGGGAATTGCAGTTCTTCAGGATTCGGAGTACAACTGGACGCATCCTTCAACAGATGAATGGGCGCAGAGATTTGCAGATGTTTACAGAGAAAATGTGAAACTTCTGAAGCATCATCCGTCTCTGATCTGCTGGATCATTATGAATGAACCGGGATGTGTTGATCCGGATGGAAATGTGAGAAGGAGATTTATGGAGGAAAATCCGGGACCTGCTCTGTATAGGGAGGTACAGAAGATGGATCCGGGCAGACCGATCATCAAGGGTTCTTTCTGCGAAGATGATCCGCTTAGCGGGGACAGCCACAATTATCTGGGTTCTTTAAGCGGTGGAGAATATGCAGATATTTATGAGCAGACAGAAAAGCTGAATACAGAGTACGGATTTGATGCACCGGGCAGCAGTGAAAATCTGAAAACTGTTCCGGCGGTATATCATCGTCTGGAAAAACTGGTGGATGATATCCCGAAGATCCAGGAATATCAGTATAAGCTTCTGAAATATTATACAGAGCATTACAGGATCCAGAAATATGAACCTTGCTCAGGATATGTACAGTTTATGTTTATCGACCTGTGTCCTCAGAGCTTCTACGGTTTATATGACTGGTGGGGAATTCCCAAAAAGGGTCTTCAGGCTATACTGGAAAGCAACGCACCAGTGGGTGTTTTTGCAAAGCACAAAGATTATCTGGACAGTCTGTATATTGTAAATGATACAGATGGAGCTCTGGGAAAGTGTGAACTTACATGGATCATTACAGAAACATTGAACGGAGAACTGGTGGAAAAGGGAAGTGTTAAAGCAGAAGTTCCGGCAGACAGCCGTGTCATGGTAAAAACCTTTGAGAAAGAATACGGAAAAGGCAAGAAGTGGAACCTTACACTAATTCTTTCTGATAATAGCGGTAAATGTATGGCAAAGAATACCTATCAGGATATCTGTACTTTGCTTTCAAGAGTTGATGGGCATCCGGACCGTATGAGCCATGAGTTTGGAATGAGACTCTACTGGGCCTGAGATATCTGCAGCTCACAGGCACTTTCATCCTTGACTTGTGTCAAAAATCACAACATGTTATACTTTGTGTATAAAGGAAGATTTTAGGCGTGGAAGGAGCGATATTATATGCGTTTACAGAAAGTACAGGATGCTCTGAACAAAAAAAATATCAAATTCGAATACACAGAGGAAGATGGTTGCGGAAGTCTGGATTTCATGTTCCGTGGACTGAAATTCCATGTATGGGAATACGAGGACAACGGTTGGGGTGCCGAGACCAATATTTATGCGGCTGGAAGAAGTGAGGACATTGACGGAGATTATGAAGAGAAGATTTCTGCAGAGATTCTTTCCTGGCCGGATATGATCAATAACTGAATATAATAATATTGAATAAAGTGGCTGTAACTGAACGGATACGCTCAGTTACAGCTACTTTTTATCGGAGAAAAGTTTTCTGAAGAACTATAGCTGTACGTTCAGGTATTCACTGGGAGACATCTGACAGTTCTTTTTAAAAACCTTGCTGAAGTAATTTCCATTGCTGAAACCAAGATGCCAGGCAATGTCGTCGAGAGTTATATCCGTAGACTGCAGAAGCCGTTTCACCTCGGTGAGCTTTAACTGCATAGTATAGGAAAAAAGATTCTGACGTTTTTTTAAAACAATCTGGACAGATGCTCCTTACTTAGAAAAAAGATTCTGCAATATCGGCCAGGGAGATATTTTCCAGATAATGTGCATTGATATAATCAAAAACATCACTGATTACCCTACTGGTGAACGCAGAGCAGGGTTCGGGTGATGAAGCAGAATCGGAAGTCCAAGTTTTGCCTGCTTCACTTTCCAACTGAGAAATTGTGGCTGAAAGCGCATTGTTCAAATTCTGGGGATCAACAGGCTTCAGTATGTAATCAATAACACCGGCCTGGATCGCAAGTCTTGTATATTTGAAATCGCTGAATCCGCTGATCACACTGATTTTGCTGTCGATGTGAAGTTCTTCCGGCTTTTTTTAGAGCTGTATTCCGTCCATGACGGGCATTTTCATATCTGTGATAATAATGTCAGGATGCTCTTTGAGAATGATCTTCAGGCCATCTTCGGCATTATCTGCTTCCAGAAGATCACTGTTTGCTCGGATTTATCCCATGGTGTTTTGAACTTCCGGATAAGGGATATGAAGAAGCTTGGGAGCAGATTGTGAATCCGGAAGGTTTTGCCTCCCCCTGTGGCCCTACAACTGCGGAACAGAGACATCCACGGTACGGAGGCAGATTATGAATGTCTGTGGGACGGTCCATCCTAGCCATTTTCAACGACACAGACACAGACAGCAATGGCAAATCTTCTGAAAGATTATCCGCAGACTTATGTGACAAATATGGTCTATCCGTAAGGTTTTTGGTTGTTACTGAAAAAGATTTCATGGTTCAGGATTCCACATCAGTGACATTGATCTCATCCTGGAATCCGTCCGTATAATGCAGTTCATAATCTTCTGTGATAAATACAGCCTGCACGCCTTTTTTCTCCGCAAATTTCAGTCCGTCCTCCAGACCAAGGGCGAAACAGGTGGTGCTTAAGGCATCGCCGTCCACAGACTGGTCGGAGATGATCGTCACAGAAATCAGGCCGTTTTCATAAGGATAGCCGGTTTGGGGATTCAGGATATGATGATATAATTTACCGCCCTGCTTAAAGCACCTCTCATAAATTCCGGAGGATACAACAGATTTTCCGGTGATATCCATAACGGCTTCGGTTTCGTTGCGATCTGCAAAAGGCTTCTGGATGCCGATCTTGAAGGGAGTGCCGTTGGGCTTTGAGCCGATGCAGAGGACATTGCCGCCAAGGTTGATGATAGCACTGTTTACGCCTTTTTTTACCAGAAAATCTTTCAGGCGGTCTGCAATATAGCCTTTGGCAATGGCGCCTACATCGAACTGGATGTCATCAGAGGGAAGTGTGATATCCTGCCCGTCAATGGTGACGCCGTCGGAGCTGCACAGGGGGAGAACTTTCTGAATATCTGCATCATCCGGAGCCTTCGGGTCTTCTGCTGTGAAATCCCAGAGAGAGGTCAAAGGCGCAATGGCGATGTCAAAGGCACCGTCGGATTCCCTGGTGATATCGAGTCCTTCGGAAAGCAGAGCAGCAAGGTATTCGGATATATGCCATGTGTTTGTGGTGCCATTGACCTGGTAGGGAGTGGTCTGAGTTTCAATGGTTTGATTTGATACAGCGGAATCTGATATCCGGTGATTTAATTTATAAAGCTCGCTGTTCTCATTTGTCCGGCTGAAGATCAGCTCATACCTATCGCACAGTGCCAGACAGTCATCCAGGAGGGACTTATCCTGGGAATCGTAAATGGTGATCTGTATGGCTGTGTTCAATTTGATGCTGCTGATGCTGATAGGCTCCTTCTCGGTGGCAGTGCTGGTGCCAGTGGTATTCTGGCAGCCTGTGAAAAGGAGTATTGGACAGACAAGGACTGTGCACAATATTAAATAGAAGAAACGGGAATGCGAGCGGCTTCTTTTGGAATGAAAAAAATAAGTTGACATAATATTCTCCTGTTTTCTGATTGACTGACTTAACTGAAGAGCATTTATTTGATGCAAATCTATGTAGTACATGTGGATGGGGTTATTCACTTAACCGGATCAAGCAGCGACGCGGATTGCGGATATACGCTTGACCGACATCGGACAGATTTATGAAATCTCATTATACCATGTATTTCTGAAATCAGAAAGGCATATGCCTGTCGCAAAAATCATTGTATTTTGCAATAATATAAGATATAATTTCTCCGAAAAAAGGACATATTTGCTATGGATCCGAATGATTGACCGGAATTTTTACAGATAAAAGGAGAAATTTTTCATGATAAAAGTAATTGCAAGTGATATGGATGGCACACTTCTTGGTGATGACCATAGGATCGCACCGGAAACCCTTGCGGCGGTCAGGCGTGCCTGCGATGCGGGAATCCGTTTTATGGTTGCCACCGGCCGGAATTTTCCCGGTGCCATGGAGGAGCTGAAGGGAACAGAGCTGACCTGTGATTATGTGGTGAGCAGCGGTGCTGAAGTACGGAATCCGCAGCAGGAGGTTGTAAAGAGTACACCGATCTCTATTGAACTGTGTGAGGAGGTCTACAATACGGCAAAAAAATACCCGGTATCTGTAGCATTTTTTACGGATCGCTATGATTACCGTATTGGAACAAAGAAGGAAATTGAAGACGGGATCATTCAGCAGATCCGTCTTTTCAATATGGACATAGATACCAGCGAGGAGATTGTACGGAAATCCCTGCAGTACCGCAGAATCGCCGGAAACACGAAAGGGATTTCCGATATCCGTTCCCTGGAGAGCAGCGGTGCGCCGATATATAAGATCTTCATTTTTGCGGCAGATGTGGAGCAGCTGGAGAAACTCAGCGATGAGCTGAAAGAAAATCCAGCCGTTGCAGTGGCTTCTTCCTTTATATATAATCAGGAGATTACAGCAGTAGAGGCGCAGAAAGGCCCGGTGCTGAAAGAATATATCGAGTCTCTGGGATATACCATGGATGAGGTGATGGTTCTTGGTGACAGCCTTAATGATTATTCCATGATTTCCATGGATTTCGGCGCAACCGTTGCAATGGAAAATGCAGTTCCGGAGATCAAAAAGGCAGCAAAATACATCACAAAGAGCAACAATGAGTTTGGTGTGGCCTATGCTATCGATCAGGTTTTGGAACGCCAGGGAAAATAGTTTTTCCCCCCTTTTGAAAAAGTGCCATATATATTATAATGTAGAAAGATGAATACAGAAAAGCGAAAGGCTTGCGTTCCGGTGTATGAAGCAGAGTGGAATGAGAAGTTTCGCTTTACAAAAAACACAGACAAAGAGAGGAAATCACGATGGAAAAAATGAAAAATGTTTATATTATGGATCACCCGCTGATCAAACACAAAATTTCAATGCTCCGTGATAAAAATACAGGAACAAACGAGTTCCGTAAACTGGTGGAGGAAATCGGAATCCTGATGGGATATGAGGCGCTTCGTGATCTTCCTACAGAGGAAGTGGAAATCGAGACACCGATAGAAACCTGTAAGACACCGATGATCTCAGGTAAGAAGCTGGCAGTGATCCCGGTCCTCCGTGCAGGACTTGGAATGGTAAACAGCATTCTCACACTGGTACCGTCTGCAAAGGTCGGACATGTGGGACTTTACCGTGATCCGGTAACACATGAGCCCCATGAGTATTACTGTAAGCTTCCTGAATCTATTGACGAGCGTATTTCAGTGATCGTTGATCCGATGCTTGCAACCGGCGGTTCTGCCGAAGCTGCCATTGATTTTGTCAAGAAACAGGGCGGAAAGAATATCAAGTTTATGTGCATCATCGCAGCTCCTGAGGGACTGAAACGTCTCCATGAGGCACATCCGGATGTACAGATCTACTGCGGTTCCCTTGACAGAGAGCTCAATGAGAACGCTTATATCTGCCCGGGACTTGGTGATGCCGGTGACAGAATTTTTGGTACTAAATAATTTTGAAAAAATCTTAAAAAATACTTGACACACCCGGCACTGTTATGGTATTGTACCTAAGAACGCTGCCGAAGACAGTAGGTGCCGTAAGGCATAAGGATCAAAACGCCTACCGAGGTCCAAGTATTCTGAGTTAAGATTACACAAGGCCTTATTGCGAAGCAGTAAGGTCTTTTTTTAAAACAGATTGACTTATTGCGACGGCGGTATACAAAATCTATAAGGAGGTGTACCATTTCATGGCAAAAGTAGAACTGAAACAACCAATCGTAGAAGAGATCTCTAACAGCATTAAAGACGCACAGTCTGTTGTACTTGTAAACTACAGCGGTCTTACAGTTGAGCAGGATACAATTCTTCGTAAAGAGTTAAGAGAAGCTGGTGTTCAGTACAAGGTATACAAAAATACCATGATGCGTCGTGCATTCGAGGGTACAGCATTTGAGAGCCTTAGTGATCATTTACATGGCACAAATGCGATCGCTATCTCCGAGACAGACGCAACTGCTCCGGCAAGAATCCTTGCTAAATATGCAAAACAGTTCCCGGCACTGGAGCTGATCGCAGGTGTAGTTGAAGGTAACTACAATGATCAGGCCGGAATTCAGGCACTGTCCACAATTCCTTCAAGAGAGGAACTTCTTGGAAAACTGCTTGGAAGCATGCAGTCTCCGATCGCAAACTTCGCTCGTGTGCTTAATCAGATCGCAGAGCAGAACGGCGGAGCTGACGCAGCAGCTGCTGAGTAATCCCAGCAACGTGCAATTGGCGGCATAACGACCGCATGATTATTAATTAAAATTTATAAATGGAGGGAAATTAAAATGGCAAAATTAACAACAGAAGAATTTATTGCAGCAATCAAAGAATTATCTGTATTAGAGTTAAATGACCTTGTAAAAGCTTGTGAGGAAGAGTTCGGCGTTTCCGCAGCAGCAGGTGTTGTTGTAGCAGCAGCAGGTGCAGCAGGCGAGGCAGCTGAGGAGAAAGATGAGTTTGACGTAGAGCTTACAGAGGTTGGCGCTAACAAAGTTAAAGTTATCAAAGTTGTTCGTGAGGTTACAGGTCTTGGACTTAAAGAGGCTAAAGCTATCGTTGATGGTGCTCCGAAGGTTGTTAAAGAGGGCGCATCCAAAGCTGAGGCTGAGGACATCAAAACTAAACTTGAGGCTGAGGGAGCTAAGGTTACACTTAAATAATCCGATCAGATCAGAAGTTTTAAAGGCTGTTGTGACTGCCGGTTTACCGGCGGCACAGCAGCCTTTTTTAGTGAAAAAATCCAGGGTAAATCTTGCTTTTTGAAGAAAAAGAAAGGATAATAAAGGAGACAGGAAAGGGTGGATGGAATATGAAACGAAAAATAATGGCTTGTATCCTTGCTGCTGCGTTGGGAATCACAGGAGTTTCTTTTCCGACGGCAGCCAGGACAGTGTCTGTCGGAAAAAATGTAAAAAATATAACTGTAAACGTGAAAAATCCTCTGGATGAACTTCGGGCTCAGGAAGCTGCAATGCAGCAGCAGGAGGAGCTTGAAGAAGAGGAAAATATGCCGGAACAGGATCTGGATCCGCTTGTGCTGGATAACGATGGCAGTGTGGTTCCTGCATCACAGGCATCCTGGACAAAGATAGAGTCAGGTGCTGTAGAAGCAGTGGATGTATCAGAGGCACCGGGGGATGAGGAAATATCGGAAAATTCAACTGAAGACACATTTTCAGATGGAAGCACAGATGGAGATTTTGACACAAATAAGAATATTTCTGACAATGCAGCAACGGAAGCTGGCAGTGAGGATATTCAGACAGTAGATGGCAGTATCAGCGGAGAATTGTCGGCAGATTTTTCCGAAGGAACGGAGAACGGCGATAACGGTTCCGAAGAACTTCAGCTTCAGCAGGAAAACGGTAATGTAGAAAACGTCGCAGAGCCGGATAATAATAAAGCTGATGAAGGCGCAGGTCAGGCACAGACTGATTTTACAGATGATGCCAATGCTGCTGGGGATTTTTCCGCAGGAGATGCTTCAGATGGAGAACTTGGAACTTATCAGACTGTGACTCTGGAAGTTGAGGAAGGACAGGATATCACAGCACCCTTGAACACACTGTTTCTTGAACTGAAAGATCAGGCCACAGATGAAAATCCCTGCAAGATCATAATTCCACCGGGAAATTATGAACTGACAGGTACACTTTGCATGTACAGTAATATGTACTTATATGCAAGAGACGCTAATATTACAAAAACGTCTACCACCAAACATCTGATCCTCCGTCTTGGAAATACCAAAGATTCAGAAGGCGGATATGATGGATATCGCAACATTGTGATCGATGGAGGAACCTGGGACTACAATTATCAGTGTGTGGAAAATAAGGATGCACCAGGCGGATTTGTGGGATTTTGCATTGGACATGCTACGAATGTTACGATTAAAAATGCTACATTTCTTAATAATCTAAAATCTCATTTTCTGGAATTTGGCGGAGTGAAAAATGCCAAGATCACAGGCTGTACATTCAGTGGCTATTATAAGAATTATGTGGAAGGCGGACAGGAATGTATTCAGATCGACTGCTGTACAGATGAGAGCAATGTTTTTCCGCAGTACAGACCTTATGATGGAACGACCTGTGAAGATTTTGTGATTGATGGAAATGTGTTCGAAGATGTCTTTACAGGGCTGGGAACGCACAGTATGATGTCCGGAAAAACATATAAAAGGATCACAGTTACGAATAATACTTTCCATAATGTAAAAAAACGCTGTATAAGGTTTATGAATTATGAAGATTCTACAGCAGAAAATAATACCATGGTAAATGTGGGAAATGGAGTGGACATTTCTTCTGTGAGCAGCAATACACACCAGACGCCAGGCTATGATGATGGGCCGGACATGCTGAAAAACAGGAATCTTCGTGTGGCAGGAAACTACATCAGTCTTGCCAGAACTACCAGCATTGGTGGAATTGCATGGATCTGCAGTGGTATAAAAGTTTCAGGCTATAATATGAAAAAAGATGGAGCTGTGCTCCCTAAAAAGATATATCCGGTGAAAGGTGTGACTGTAGAAGATAATCAGATCAGCGGATATGGAAACGGAATCAGCATGTCTCTTACTGACACAGATACCGTAACAGATAATCAGGTAACAATGAAAAAAACTTCTTCATATTCCAATTTTGGGATTTATGCCCAGGATTCCAGAGGAAGCGTTATCAGCAGGAATACAGTGTCCGGAACTGCAAATACGGGAATTTATCTCTCCGGTTCTGTCTATGCAGCAGGATCAGAACAGAGAAATCTTGTAGAGCAGAATACTGTTTCCGGAGCAGGCGGAGATGGAATTTATCTGCAATCTGTAAATACTTCATCCACTGCACAGAAGAATACTGTTAAATCAGTGGCCGGCTCGGGAATACGTGTAAATGCAGGAAAGAACAATAATGTTCTTGGTAATATCTGTTTATCCAACAAAAATCATGGCGTGAAAATTGAGTATGTGGCCGGCGGAGTCAGGGTAAAAAGCAATCGTGTGACATCAAATGCAAAAAGTGGTATTTTGCTCTGGAAATCAAAAGTATCCGAAGTATCAGGAAACCGTGCGGAGAAAAATACGGGGAATGGTGTTTATGCATATGCATCTGTAATACCGGTCATGAAAAAGAATACATTTTGCGAAAACGGAAAGGTTCAGGCGGTATATGTAAAAAGCTGCAAAGGATGGAACGGCATCAACCGTCCTTCATGCAGAACTGTTACATCAAGAAGTACAGCTATAAGCGGAACTGCATCAGGTAGCCAGACAGTTATTGCATATGTGCAGCGTTCCGGAAAACAGACAAAGCTGGGTGTATCATCCGTAAACAAAAAGAAACAGTACGTTATTAAAATAAAGAAGCAAAAAAAGAATACTGCTCTGAAACTTGTCTCAAAAGATAAATACGGAAATACAGTAACAGTAAATACTGTTGTGAAGTAAGTATGTGTGATAAAAAAGATTCTGTTCCGGATATCCATACATCGTATGTATAGAAGGAACAGAATCTTTTTTTTGAAAAATGTAAAAAAATCAAAAAAAGTGCTTGACACACTTTTTTTCTTATGTTAAAGTGGAGGATGCTATATTATGGCTAGATATGCCTGCCTAAAGGTCAGGCGGGATCATGTTGTAATAAATAATAAAAAAACAGGGGTGAAACGTCAATGGAAAAAAACAGAATTCGTTCTGTAAAAACTGGAAAAAGCATGCGTATGAGCTACCAGAGACAAAAAGAAGTCCTGGAAATGCCAAACCTGATCGAAGTTCAGAAAGATTCCTACCAGTGGTTTCTTGACGAAGGTTTAAAAGAAGTATTTGATGATATTTCTCCGATCGCAGATTACGGCGGAAAGCTCAGTCTGGAATTCATCGATTTCACATACGATGAAAAAGATGCAAAATATTCCATCGAGCAGTGTAAAGAACGTGACGTGACTTATGCCGCACCTTTGAAGGTTCGAGTAAGGCTGATCAATAAGGAAACAGAAGAGATCAACGAACACGAGATTTTCATGGGAGATTTACCGCTGATGACAGCTACGGGTACCTTTGTTATCAATGGTGCTGAGCGTGTTATTGTCAGCCAGTTAGTACGTTCCCCTGGAATCTACTACGCGATCGCTCATGATAAGCTTGGTAAGAGACTGTTTTCCAGTACTGTAATTCCGAACAGAGGTGCATGGCTGGAGTACGAGACAGATTCAAATGATGTATTTTATGTACGTGTAGACAGAACAAGAAAGGTTCCGATCACTGTTCTGATCCGTGCACTGGGCATTGGAACCAATGCTGAGATCATTGATCTGTTTGGTGAAGAGCCAAAGATCCTTGCCAGCTTTACAAAGGATACCTCCACAAACTATCAGGAAGGTCTCCTTGAGCTGTATAAGAAGATCCGTCCGGGCGAGCCGCTTGCAGTAGAGAGCGCAGAGAGCCTGATCATGGCAATGTTCTTCGATCCGAGAAGATATGACCTTGCCAAAGTCGGACGTTATAAATTTAATAAGAAGCTTCATTTCAATAAACGTATCGTAGGCCACAAGCTTTCCCAGGATGTTGTAGATACAACAACAGGTGAGATCCTTGCTGAGGCTGAGACACTTGTTACAAAAGAGCTTGCTGATACATTACAGAATTCCGCAGTTCCGTACGTATGGATCCAGGGTGAGGAGAGAGAGATCAAAGTTCTTTCTAGCCTTATGGTTGATATCCGTCACTATCTGCCGGAGCTTGAGGATCCGAAGTCCCTGGGTGTTACAGAATTAGTATACTACCCAGTGCTCGAAAAAATTCTGGAAGAAAATGACACATTTGAGGACAGATGTGATGCGATCAAACGTGATATCCACGACCTGATCCCGAAACACATCACCAAGGAAGATATCCTTGCGTCCATTAACTACAATATGCATCTGGAGTATGGCCTTGGTAACGATGATGATATCGACCACCTGGGCAACCGTCGTATCCGTGCTGTCGGTGAGTTGCTTCAGAATCAGTACCGCATCGGTCTTTCCAGACTTGAGCGTGTGGTACGTGAGAGAATGACAACACAGGACACAGAGAGTATTTCTCCGCAGTCCCTGATCAATATCAAACCTGTAACTGCAGCAGTAAAAGAGTTCTTCGGATCATCCCAGCTGTCACAGTTCATGGATCAGAACAACCCGCTTGGAGAGCTGACTCACAAGAGAAGACTTTCCGCACTGGGACCTGGCGGTCTGTCACGAGACAGAGCCGGATTCGAGGTTCGAGACGTACATTATTCCCACTATGGAAGAATGTGCCCGATCGAGACTCCTGAGGGACCGAACATCGGTCTTATCAACTCCCTTGCATCCTATGCAAGGATCAATCAGTACGGCTTCGTAGAGGCTCCGTACAGAAAGATCGACAAAACAGATCCTTCCAACCCGCGTGTAACCGATGAGGTTGTATACATGACAGCGGATGAGGAAGATAATTACCATGTAGCACAGGCGAATGAGCCGCTGGATGAAGAGGGACACTTCATTCATAAGAACGTTTCCGGTCGTTACCGCGAGGAGACACAGGAGTACGAGCAGCACATGTTCGATTACATGGATGTATCTCCGCGAATGGTATTCTCCGTTGCTACAGCCCTGATTCCGTTCCTGCAGAACGATGATGCGAACCGTGCGCTGATGGGATCCAACATGCAGCGTCAGGCCGTTCCGCTTCTTACAACAGAGGCTCCGGTTGTTGGTACAGGTATGGAGACCAAGACAGCTGTTGACTCCGGTGTATGCGTTGTTGCAAGAAAAGCAGGTACAGTACTTCGTTCCACATCTACAGATATCTCTATCAAGAATGATGACGGAACAAAAGATGATTATCATCTGACTAAATTCATGCGAAGCAACCAGAGCAACTGCTACAACCAGAGACCGATCGTGTTCCAAGGTGAGCATGTTGAGGCAGGACAGGTTATCGCGGATGGCCCGTCTACATCCAATGGTGAGCTTGCACTTGGTAAGAACCCGCTGATCGGATTTATGACCTGGGAGGGTTATAACTACGAGGATGCTGTTCTTCTTAGTGAGAAACTGGTACAGAATGATGTTTATACATCTGTCCATATTGAGGAATATGAGGCAGAATCCCGTGATACCAAGCTGGGACCGGAAGAGATCACACGTGACGTTCCGGGTGTCGGCGATGACGCTCTGAAGGATCTGGATGAGCGCGGTATCATCCGTATCGGTGCTGAGGTACGTGCCGGTGATATCCTTGTCGGTAAGGTTACTCCTAAGGGAGAGACTGAGCTTACTGCTGAGGAGCGTCTCCTTCGTGCTATCTTCGGTGAGAAGGCAAGAGAGGTACGTGATACTTCCCTTAAGGTACCGCACGGTGAGTATGGTATTATCGTAGATGCCAAGGTATTTACAAGAGAGAACGGCGATGAGCTGAGCCCTGGAGTAAATCAGGCAGTACGTATTTATATTGCACAGAAGAGAAAGATCTCCGTTGGTGATAAGATGGCTGGTCGTCATGGTAACAAGGGTGTCGTTTCCCGTGTACTTCCGGTTGAGGATATGCCATTCCTTCCAAACGGACGTCCTCTTGATATCGTGCTGAATCCTCTGGGTGTACCTTCCCGAATGAACATCGGACAGGTCCTGGAGATCCACTTGAGCCTTGCTGCCAAAGCACTTGGCTTCAATATTGCAACACCTGTATTCGATGGCGCAAACGAGGTTGATATCCAGGATACTCTGGAGCTTGCCAACGATTACGTTAATACGGAAGACTTTGAGGAATTCCGTGAGAAATATAAAGACATCCTTGCACCGGATGTTATGCAGTATCTCGATGAGAATAAAGCTCACAGAGCACTCTGGAAGGGCGTTCCGATCTCCAGAGATGGTAAGGTAAGACTTCGTGACGGACGAACAGGCGAGTACTTCGACAGCCCTGTAACGATCGGTCACATGCACTACCTGAAGCTGCATCATCTGGTAGATGATAAGATCCATGCACGTTCCACGGGTCCATACTCCCTGGTAACACAGCAGCCTCTGGGTGGTAAAGCTCAGTTCGGTGGACAGCGTTTCGGAGAGATGGAGGTTTGGGCACTGGAGGCATATGGTGCTTCCTACACACTGCAGGAGATCCTGACAGTGAAGTCTGATGATGTGATCGGACGTGTTAAGACCTATGAAGCGATCATCAAAGGTGACAACATTCCTGAGCCAGGTATTCCTGAGTCCTTTAAGGTACTTCTTAAAGAGCTTCAGTCTCTTGGTCTGGATGTACGTGTGCTCAGCGAGGACGGATCAGAGGTACACATTATGGAAACCTCTGATTACGGAGATACTGATCTTCGTCATGTCATCGAGGGCGATTCCAGAGGACGCAGAGATGAGGAGTCCTTCGGTAAACACGGCTACACCAAGCAGGAGTTCAGCGGAGAAGAGCTTGTCAATGTAGAAGAAGATGAGGACATGGAAGACGAAGATGATATGATCGAGTTTGAAGAGTCCTTTGATGATGAGGAATAAGAAAGGGGAAAGAATACATGGCAGAAACAACCAACGCCAATGAAACATATCAGCCAATGACTTTCGATGCCATCAAGATCGGACTGGCGTCCCCTGAGAAGATCAGAGAGTGGTCACACGGTGAGGTTTTAAAACCTGAAACGATCAACTACAGAACCTTGAAGCCTGAGAAGGATGGTCTTTTCTGTGAAAGGATTTTCGGACCGAGCAAGGACTGGGAGTGCCACTGTGGAAAGTACAAAAAAATTCGCTATAAAGGCGTTGTCTGCGACAGATGCGGTGTTGAAGTAACCAAATCTGCCGTTCGTAGAGAGCGTATGGGACACATCGAGCTTGCAGCTCCGGTGTCTCATATCTGGTACTTTAAAGGAATTCCGTCCCGTATGGGTCTGATCCTTGATATTTCTCCGAGAACACTGGAGAAAGTGCTTTACTTTGCTAACTATATCGTTCTGGATCCTGCAGATTCCGGACTTATGTACAAACAGGTACTCACCGAGCGTGAGTACCAGGAAGCACGTGAGTCTTACGGAGAGGGATTCCGTGTAGGTATGGGTGCTGAGTCCATCATGGAGCTCCTTCAGGCTATCGATCTTGAAAAGGATTCCGAAGAACTGAAGGCAGAGCTTGTGGACGCAACAGGCCAGAAGCGTGCAAGGATCATCAAACGTCTTGAGGTTGTGGAGTCCTTCCGTGAGTCCGGCAACCGTCCTGAGTGGATGATCATGACCGTTATCCCGGTTATCCCGCCGGATCTTCGTCCTATGGTACAGTTGGACGGAGGACGTTTTGCAACATCTGACCTGAATGATCTTTACAGAAGGATCATCAACAGAAACAACCGTCTGAAAAGACTTCTGGAGCTTGGTGCTCCGGATATCATTGTCCGCAACGAGAAGCGTATGCTGCAGGAGGCTGTAGATGCCCTGATCGATAACGGACGCCGCGGACGTCCTGTAACAGGCCCTGGAAACAGAGCACTGAAATCCCTTTCCGATATGCTGAAGGGTAAATCCGGACGTTTCCGTCAGAACCTTCTCGGTAAACGAGTTGACTATTCCGGACGTTCTGTAATCGTCGTAGGACCTGAACTGAAGATCTATCAGTGTGGTCTTCCGAAAGAGATGGCTATCGAGCTGTTCAAACCTTTCGTTATGAAAGAGCTTGTTGCCAACGGAACTTCCCACAACATCAAAAATGCCAAGAAAATGGTAGAGAAGCTTGAGCCGGCAGTATGGGATGTCCTTGAGGACGTCATTAAGGAGCATCCGGTTATGCTGAACCGTGCACCTACACTGCATCGTCTGGGTATCCAGGCATTCGAGCCGATCCTTGTAGAAGGTAAGGCGATCAAGCTTCATCCGCTTGTTTGTACCGCGTTCAACGCTGACTTCGATGGTGACCAGATGGCTGTACATCTTCCGCTTTCCCAGGAAGCACAGGCAGAGTGCCGTTTCCTTCTGTTATCACCGAACAACCTTCTGAAACCGTCAGATGGTGGTCCTGTAGCCGTTCCTTCACAGGATATGGTCCTTGGTATCTACTACCTGACTCAGGAGAGACCTGGAAATAAGGGTGAAGGCAAGTTCTTCAAGAGTGTCAACGAGGCAATTCTTGCATATGAGAACAAGGTCATCACACTCCAGACAAAGATCATTGTCCATTGTCATAAGACAATGCCGGACGGAACTGTTTTAAGCGGCAATGTTCAGTCCACACTGGGACGTTTCCTGTTCAACGAGATCCTTCCGCAGGACCTTGGATTTGTGGACAGAAGCGTACCTGGAAACGAACTGCTTCTTGAGGTTGATTTCCTTGTAGGTAAGAAACAGCTGAAGCAGATCCTTGAAAAGGTTATCAATACTCACGGTGCAACAAAGACAGCCGAGGTACTTGACTCCGTTAAGGCTATGGGTTACAAATACTCCACACGTGCAGCCATGACCGTATCCATTTCCGATATGACCGTGCCGCCGCAGAAGCCGGAGATGATCAAGCAGGCTCAGGATACTGTTGACCGTATCACAAAGAACTACAAACGTGGTCTTATCACAGAGGAAGAGCGTTACAAAGAGGTTGTTGATACCTGGAAGAAGACCGATGATGAGCTTACAAAGGCACTTCTTACAGGTCTTGATAAGTACAACAACATCTTCATGATGGCTGACTCCGGAGCCCGTGGTTCCGATAAGCAGATCAAACAGCTTGCCGGAATGCGAGGACTGATGGCTGATACAACCGGTCATACCATCGAGCTCCCGATCAAGTCAAACTTCCGTGAAGGTCTTGACGTACTGGAGTACTTCATGTCCGCTCATGGAGCTCGTAAAGGTCTTTCTGATACCGCTCTTCGTACAGCCGATTCCGGATACCTGACAAGACGACTTGTTGACGTATCCCAGGATCTGATCGTTCGTGAGGCGGACTGCTGTGAGAACAGAGCAGAGATCTCCGGTATGGTCGTTCGTGGATTCATGGACGGAAAAGAAGAGATCGAGAGCCTTCAGGAGCGTATCACAGGACGTTTCTCCTGTGAGACAGTTAAGAATAAAGATGGAGAAATCCTTGTTAAAGCAAACCACATGATTACACCGAAGCGTGCAGCC
Source organism: Ruminococcus sp. AF17-12 (assembly GCF_003479245.1). Taxonomy (NCBI): domain Bacteria; kingdom Bacillati; phylum Bacillota; class Clostridia; order Eubacteriales; family Oscillospiraceae; genus Ruminococcus; species Ruminococcus sp. AF17-12. The sequence continues at coordinate 22,552 of NZ_QUGY01000018.1, read as the reverse complement.
CGTATCATGAAAGAGGGCGTAAGCAACCAGACAGGCGGACCGATCGACAAACTGAAGATCCGTACCATCCTTTCCTGTAAGTGCAAGGTTGGTGTCTGCGCAAAATGTTATGGTGCGAACATGGCTACCGGTGAGCCGGTACAGGTTGGTGAGTCTGTTGGTATCATCGCAGCACAGTCTATCGGTGAGCCAGGTACACAGCTGACCATGCGTACTTTCCATACCGGTGGTGTTGCCGGTGGAGATATCACACAGGGTCTTCCTCGTGTCGAGGAGCTTTTTGAGGCAAGAAAGCCGAAGGGTCTTGCAATCATCACAGAGATCCCAGGTGTTGCCACGATCAACGACACTAAGAAGAAACGTGAGATCATCGTAAACGATCCGGAGACAGGCGATTCCAAGACTTACCTGATCCCATACGGTTCTCGTATCAAAGTCCTTGACGGACAGGTTCTTGAGGCCGGCGATGAGCTGACAGAAGGTAGTGTAAATCCGCATGATATCCTGAGAATCAAGGGTGTGCGTGCAGTTCAGGATTACATGATTCGTGAGGTTCAGCGTGTATATCGTCTGCAGGGTGTTGAGATCAACGATAAGCATATCGAGGTTATCGTTCATCAGATGCTGAAGAAGATCCGTATCGAGGATAACGGAGATACAGAGTTCCTGCCAGGAACACTTGTTGATGTCCTTGATGTTGAGGAAGTTAACGAGAAACTTGAGGCAGAGGGCAAACAGCCGGCAGAGGGCAAACAGGTTATGCTTGGTATTACCAAAGCATCCCTTGCTACAAACTCCTTCCTGTCAGCAGCATCCTTCCAGGAAACAACAAAAGTCCTGACAGAGGCTGCTATCAAAGGTAAGATCGATCCGCTGATCGGTCTGAAAGAGAACGTTATCATCGGTAAGCTGATTCCTGCAGGTACAGGTATGAAGCGTTACAGTGAGATCAGTCTTGACACAGGAATGCCGGAGGTAAAAACAGCTTCCGAGGAGCCTGAGGATACAGAGGAAATTTCCGTAGAGGAAGAGAAGACTGAGACTGCTCCGGAGGAAGAGACCATTGCTGTTGAAGAGACAGCAGAGGAAACTGCACCGGTAGAAGAATAAGTCGATATACCTTGCTAATATAAATAAATCTCCCCCCGGAAATCCGGAGGGAGATTTCTGTTTATAAGCAGGGATTTTCTGAGAGAGGAGGGATTGCGATGGACAAGGAACTGCCAATTTCCCCGTGGCCGGAATGGAAGATCGTAAGCAAGATCGGGGAAGGCTCTTTTGGAAGAGTGTATAAAGCTCAGAGAACTGAGAAGGGACGTTCTTTTTACTCGGCAATTAAGATAATCACAATCCCCGCCAGTAAAGGGGAGCTGGACAGTGTGCGCTCAGAATCCGGTGATGAAAAATCTGTCCGCGGTTATTTTGAAAATCTGGTGGAGGAGTGCATTCAGGAAGTAAGCACCATGGAGTATTTCCGGGGAAATTCCCATATTGTATCTGTAGAAGATTACAAGGTGATGGAATATCTGGACGAGATCGGATGGGATATTTTTATCCGCATGGAATATCTCACAAGCTTCATGGAATATTATGCGGGAAAAAATCTCACAGAAAAAGAAGTGATGAAGCTGGGTATCGATCTTTGCAGATCACTGGAATACTGTGGGCAGCTTCACATCATCCACAGGGATATCAAACCTGAGAATATTTTTGTATCCAGGTTCGGGGATTTCAAGCTGGGGGACTTTGGAATCGCCAGAGAACTGGAAAAAACCATGAGTACCCTTTCCAAAAAGGGAACTTATTCCTATATGGCGCCGGAGATGTACAGGGGAGAACAGTACGACAGCAGAGTGGACATTTATGCACTTGGCCTGGTGTTATATAAACTGATGAATCATAACAGGCTTCCGTTTCTGAATCTTGAAAAACAGCTGATCACATACAGAGATAAAGAAAATGCGCTGACAAGGAGAATGTCAGGTGAAACACCGCCTGCGCCGGCAGATGCGGGAGAAGCTTTTGGCGCGGTTATTTTAAAAGCCTGTGCCTATGAGGAAAAGGAACGATATCAGACGCCGCAGGAACTGAGGCAGGCGCTGGAGCGAATCCGGTATGAGGGTACAACTCCTTCAAAACCGAGAACCACCGGGGAAAGGCCGGTTCCGGAGTCCATGCCGAAGTTTCTTCAGGAAGGTGCCGCCAAACAGCTGGCCAGAACAAGTCAGCTGAATACAGAGGCGATCCGTCAGGCACGGAAAAATTCCGGGCAGGTGTCTGTACAGCCTGAGAAACGTTCCACAGGAGAAACGGCAAAAAATACAGCGCAGAATACGGCAAAAGTGCAGAGTGTGGTACAGAGTCCACAGAAATCAGCACCTGGAAAACCAGTATCCAGAGCGGTAAAGCCAAAAGTCACTTCTATAACCGATCTGGAAGACAGCCGTGACCAGGATCTGCGGGAATGGGAAGAACCTGTAACAGAGTATGACGGAAGTGTTTCTGAAAGAAAAAAGCGGAAGAGCTTTTCCAGGATTATCATTACAGCTGTTATACTTATTGTGCTGATCGGCGGAATCCTCGTGGCACGAAATGTTCTGAATTCTGCAGATGGTGGAAAAGATACATATGTAGATACCGATGATTCGGATGCTCTGAATAAAGGAAATTTTGGGACTGCAGACAGTTCGGATAAGAGTTTTGCCCAGGAAATGGAAACCATACGAGAACATGCGACAACCATAGAGGATGCTCTGGACAGTTATAAACGCGAAGGCACAGAGGGGGATCGCCTGCGTTTTTATAATGGGTCAGGAGAAATTGCCAAAGTGCTTGTATATCCGGACAGTTCCGCTGATGGTGTTTATGAGGAATATTTTTACTGGGGAGAGCAGATGTTTTATACTTATGTATGGGACGGAGACGAGAAACAGTATTTCTATTATCAGGACGGCCTTTTGATCCGATGGATTGATAAGGATGGAAAGGTCCATGATAAAGAGAGCGATAACGATGAATATGTAGAACTGGGAGACAAATACTGGAGTAATTCGGTAATGGAGCTTCAGCAGTAATGTCGAAAGGGTTTTTACGAAAGGAAAAAGAATGGCCTATCAGATTGATTATGCATACACATGCCACACCGGAAAGGTGAGAGCAAATAATGAGGATAATTTCTGGTGCTGCGGTGTGCGCCTGCCGGTGCACAACCAGGGAGTTGACGGAATCCTGGCAGGTCATACACAGCATTGGCAGCTTCCCGTTCTGGCTGTTTTTGATGGCATGGGAGGAGAAAGCTGTGGAGAAATGGCGGCTTCTGCTGCGGTGGAAGCACTGGGCAGTTTTTATGAAGAAAACCGCAGGAGCCTGAAAAAGGAACCGGTGGCTTTTCTGACAGGAGCCTGCGAAAATATGAATGAAGCAGTATGTCGTTACAGCAGAGAAAACTGTATCAACAGCATGGGAACCACCATGGCATTGCTGTCTTTCAGTGAAAGAGCTATTTATGCCTGTAATCTTGGAGACAGCCGTATTTACCGGCATTTTCAGGGAAAACTCCGCCAGATATCCACAGACCATGTCATTGGCGGGAAAATGCTGGGAAAAGCCCCTCTGACACAATATCTGGGCTTTCAGGAAGAAAATATGGCTCTGGAGCCGTCTATTGTGGAAATCGGATATCAGACCGGAAGCAGTTATCTGATCTGTTCGGATGGAGTTACGGATATGCTTTCTGATGAGGAAATCCGGGAAATCCTTGGGAAAAACAGTACAGCAGAGGAGAAAGTAGAGGAACTGCTGGAAATGGCGCTGGCCAAAGGCGGCAGAGATAATGTAACCATGGTTCTTGCACAGATCAGTGGCTACGAAGAAAGGAATCCTCTCAAACGATGGGCAGAACGGTACAGTACCGGGCGGTAGAAAATCTGCAGCAAAGGATGTTCATACTGCTGTTTGGACAATTCTGCCGGGGAGGAATTTAAGGGATAAGGAGAATTTACGATGAGAAATCGAATGCAGGATCTTGATTTTGAACAGACAGTTGCCTTCGATTCTGTGAAGGACTTTGAATTTACAAGAAAGGCGGCACAGAAGTTCCGCCAGGTTGTCAGTCTGGATTCTTTTGAGGATGAGGATGCGGACGTTATTTTTCATTATCTTTATAAAGAAATGGAACTGGTTTCTTTCGGTGATTATCTGAAACGATATGTTTACGAGCGTGCAGAGCTGGAAGAGCCTTTTTCCCAGGTACCCCAGGAGGTTTACAGGGATATTGTGGTGGAATCTTTCAAGGAAACTTATACACCAAAATCCATGTCTCCGACTTCGGCCAAACTGAGTTCGCTGGTGAACAACTGGCTGACACAGGCGTCTGTGAAGCGTGAAACCGTTTTTCTGCTGGGATTCGGACTTCGAATGAGTACGGAGGACGTATCCGACTTTTTGACCAGGGTGCTCCGGGAGCAGGATTTTGATTTTCATAATCCGGAAGAAGTGATTTACTGGTACTGTTACCGGAACCATCTTGGTTACTATAAGGCGGAAGAATACAGAGAAACCTATAAAGAGCTGACGCCTGTGGAAAAAAAGACCGGTGAGGTTGTATATGGTACAGGGCTCTGTCTGGACAGTGAGGAAAAACTTCTGGAATATCTGGCATTTCTCAAAGGCAGATGCGATGATCCGAAATCTGAAAAGAGCCAGGCTTTTCAGGAGTTTATGATTCTTGTGGAGCGTGCAAAAAAGATTATTGCAGCCATGTATCAGGAAGATGAAGAGGAAAATGGCGGTAAAAAAATCTGGAAACCTGAAAATATCAGTGCTTCCGATCTGGAGAAAGTGATATGCAGCGGAATTCCCATTAACAAGATGGGAAATCTGAAAAAAATGTCCGCTTCCATTCTGGCAAAACATTTCAGCCAGAAGCGGTTCAGCCGCCAGAGGATCAATAACATTCTGAACCATAAGTTTCCGGTAGAACGATTTGATCTGATCACGCTGGAATTTTTTGTGATCTCTCAGGAGATGGCAGATGATGATCCATATACAAGATACCGCTATTTTCTGGATGAGATCCAGGAAATCCTGGCACGATGCGGCATGGGTGAGATCTACATAGTAAATCCATATGAGTGTTTCATCCTCATGTGTCTGCTGACAGACTGCCCGTTGGCAGTATTTTCCGAGATATGGGAGAAATCCTACGAAGAAGGGGAAGAAAAAAGCTGAAAAAAAGGATGATGCGTATCTGGCGCGTCATCCTTTTTTGTCTGTGCTTTATTCGTTGTAATAACCGTAAATGGAACGGCTGATCTGAGCAATGCTATTCTGGGCAGCGGCAGTATCATTAAGATCCTGGGACATAAAGCAGACAACCAGATCAATGCCTTTGGCTGTATCGTAGATGATACCTGCATCATTTTCTACGGTGTCAAGTTCGCCGGTTTTGTTGGCAACTTTTACGCCCTCCGGCATCTGTGCCGGGATTTTGTTTGTTCTTGTCTGCATCTTCAGAAGATGATACATATATTCCGCACCTGCAAGCGTGTCATCGGTGGAAGTACCTTTATCAATCTGATAAATGGTTTTCAGGAATTTTCCACAGTCTTTTACGGAGGTGTAATTATCTCCATTGGAGTTGTCTGCAAGAAGGAGACGTCCCATGGAAGTACTGGTATATCCATGATCCTGGCAGAATTTGTTGACGCGGGCCATTCCGGCAGCGTCATCACCACCGCCAAGATAATTGACAAGGGTATTGGCAGCATCATTGTCGCTGACTGTAATCATGGAATTCAGATTGTCATCCAGTTTATCTTTTCCGTAGGTGGCGGAAAGACTGTCATAATCTTCGTATACAGCGCCCATGATATAGAGCTTGATCAGGCTGGCAGCCTGCATCTGCTGGTCATTGATGGAACCTTCGGTATTTTTGGCAAGGTTACATACGTATACAGACCAGGTACCGTTGCCGGAAGGAAGAAGGGACTGTACCTGATTCAGAAGATTGTCCATGCTGGAATCAGAATTATCTGTAAAAGTGCTGCTTCCACTGGAAGGAGAAAGAGTTCCCGCTTCCTGAGAAGAAGAGCTGTCCTGACTGTCAGAGGATGCGGACGGACCTGCAACTTCTCCGGAATTCTGAGAATCAGACTGTACGCCTGCGGCAGCAGCGGCGCTGGCAACAGTAGGGTCATCCGGGTAGAGGGCATCCAGCTGGTCTGCCTTGGTGCTTAATTCTGCAGCAGAATCCGAAACTTCCTGTACACTTTTCTGCAGTTCATTGACCTTGGACTGAAGGGATGCAAGTTTGTCCAGGGATCGGACATTCAGTGCGCCAAGTCCTGCCAGAGCAACGGCAAGGACTGCAATCACAATATATAAGAAAACATTTTTTTTCATAAAAGTTACTCCTTTTTACTGAAAATAAGCATCAATTCCATTGGCGATCCCTTCGGCCATTGTCTGCTGGAAGGAAGAATCTGCCATTTTCAGATCATCGTTCTGATTGGTCATAAATCCCATTTCCACAATGGTCACCGGTATGGTACTCCAGTTGATACCTGTCATGGTATCTGTGTAGATAATTCCACGGTTCTGAAAACCGGTAGCTGCACAGTAGGAATCAACAATACACTGGGAAAGTCGGTTGGAACTGTCATAGAGACTGGAAACATAAGGATTCTGCTGGGACGGGCACATGGTAAGAGCTCCGGAAACAGAAGAAGAATCATCACCGTTTGCATGAATACGTACGCAGATTTCCGCACCCTGGGAAGCAACCAGTTCTGCACGTTCCTTATTGCTGATGGCAGTGTCATTATCAGTTCTTGTCATTACTACCTGGTATCCACGCTGTTCCAGAATATTTTTTAGAAGGAGGGATACATCCAGGTTCAGCTGATATTCCGGAAGGCCGCTGTAGGAACCTCTGGTTCCGGTAGAAGCTTTTGCCTTCATGGTGGAGGAACCGGGACCATTTGGTTCGGTGGCACTCATATCAACGTTTTCACCCTGATGTCCGGGATCAATTCCTACGATGTGACCATTTGCAGCAGAAGCAGTGTTATCGCTGTCTCCGTCAGAGAATCCCTCACCACCGGCTTCACTGAAAACAGAAGGTTTGGAACTTTTCTGGCTGTTTTCGGATTCCGGTGCGCGTTCGTGTTCGCCGGTGTTGTTCTTTACTGCCTGTTCAGTCTGGGAGCGTTGCTGCAGATATTTGTCGGCTGCCTGTTTCTTTTCGATCTTGGCTGTATAAAGGTCAATATCTTCTTTCATGGCTTTCTGCTTCGTTTTGACCGGTTCGATGACGGAAGTCATTTTCTGGTCTGCGGCATCAATTTTCTGATAGGTTTTGTAACTTAAGCCAAAAAGCAGTCCAATACAGATAAGACCCGTCAGAAACAGGACGATCGCCATCAGATGGGGCTTTTTTTCCATAAGATCATGTCCTTTCTGGGAAAATAGTTTGTATTTGTAAAACATTATAAAGAAGGACTTCGGAAAAAGCAATTGCGAAATTCTCCTTGACAAAAGAGAAAAGTATGATACTATATATGTAAAATAATTATATATAAAAATTTTATATATAAAATAATTACATAAAGGGGTGAGCGTATGTATTACTATCCGGTGTCAGCTGTGCTGACGGAATGCCTGATCCTCTCTGTTGTGGAACAGCAGGATTCCTACGGATATGAGATTAGTCAGACTGTGAAGATGGTAGCATCGATTAAGGAATCAACTCTGTATCCTATTTTGAGGAAGCTGGAGACAGGCGGATATCTGACAACTTATTCCGAGGAGTTCCAGGGAAGGAAGCGCAAGTATTATTCCATCACAGAGGAAGGACGCAGTCATCTGGAATATCTGAGGAAAGAGTGGAGAGAATACCGCGATACCATAGATGATATTGTGGAAGGGAGACTTCGAAAATGACGAGGAAAGAGTATATGGAGCAGCTCAGGAAATATCTGAAGCGGCTTCCGAAAGAAGATTATGAGAATGCCATTGAATATTTTTCGGAATATTTCGATGAGGCAGGTCCGGAGAATGAGCAGCAGGTAATGGAGGAACTTGGCGAGCCGAAGGAAGCAGCCAGGGAACTGCTTCTGAATCTTCTGCAGGAGAGTGTGGGAGACGGGAAAGACAGTACCGGAGAAAAAGAGACGGAACTGCCGGCAGAAGGTTCTGGCAACCGACGGAGTGCAGCAGGACAAAATGCAGCTGCTTCAACCAGTGATTCTACAAAGAAGAAACGTTCTCCGGGTAAGATCATCCTCCTTGCAATTCTTGTCCTCTGTGCGTCACCGGTAAGTCTGGCACTTATGTTCAGTGCGCTGGCAGTATTGTTTGCCGTAGTAGTTGTGATCGCAGCCGTGATTTTTTCCCTGGGTGTGGCCAGCATCGCAACCATAGCCGGAGGAATCATGGTAGCCGGTTTTGGAGCCACACTGATCCTGAAATCTGTGGCAGCAGCCTGCATGATGGTTGGCGGCGGATTTCTTATGGCAGGAGCCGGAATCCTGGTCGGTGTGCTTACCATATATATCTGTAAATGGTGTGCAACAGGAATCGGACGTCTGGTAAACCGATTTGTAAGAAAGAAGGTGCAAAGAAATGAATAAGATCGCAAAAACAGCATTGATGACAGGCACAGCGCTCTGTGTGGCGGGAGTCGTTCTTTCTACAGCAGGATATTTTGCCGGGGGAAAAGATTTCACATATGCTTCAGATCATGTGTATGTATCCGGAGGAAATTCTTCTGCTCATAAAAACCTTGCAGTTATGAAAAAAGAACAGATCGATGATTTTACAAAACTGAATGTAGATTTTGAGGATCTTGACCTGGATATCCGGACTTCGGATGATGACCATTATTATATGGAATATAAACTTGAGAAAAACGGAAAGAAAGATCCCCTGACCTGGGAGGATAAAGACGGAGAACTTACACTTAAGGAGTCCGAAGGAGGAACGGGAGGTTATTTTATAACATATGATCTGGGAGTCTTTCGGACACATATAGAGCAGACCCAGAAAGAAGATGCGGTAAATACAGTGATTCTCTATGTGCCGGAGAAAGCGCAGCTTCTGGAAGCTGAGATTCAGCTTTCGGACGGAGATTTTACTGCCGATCAGCTTTTATGTGAAAAAATGACAGCGCAACTTTCCGATGGAGATCTGATGCTGGACAAAGGCGTGTTTGAAAAATTTGAGGCAAAGCTTGGCGACGGAGATCTGGATGTAAAAGAGCTGCAATGCACGGATAACATGCAGCTGAAATCTGAAAACGGGGATGTGAGCATAAAAAAAGTAGATCTTACAGACGGCCAGATTTCTCTTGATGATGGTGAGCTTCAGATGGGCAACAGCAGTTTTAACGGAGATATGGAAATCACTAACTCCAACGGAGATGTTTCCATACAAATGAAAAATGGCAGCGTGGATAAAACCAACATTTATCTGAAAACCACAGACGGGGATGTGGATACCAGAGATCTTTCCCGGGGAAAATCCAGCAATGAGGAAGACCTCTCGGTTTATGAGAACAAAGTGGGCGCTTCCGCACCGACTTTAAATGTGAACAGCAGCGACGGAGATATTACATTAACCGAATCCGCCAGATAATAAAAGAATAATCCAGTAAAAAGAAATCTTCTGAACAGCAGCAGACAAAAACACTGCTGTTTGGGAGATTCTTTTTGTTGTAAATAAAATAGCAGGATGGTAAAATATACATTTGACATAACGTTACACTGAGCAGGAGAAGGTTAAAAAAATCAAATGATAAAAAAAGATAATACTTCAAAACAGATCAGGATCTACTGTCTGGTCGTGGGGATCATTTCCTTCTTTATAGTATCCGTCTGTGGACAGCTGCTCAACAGGAATACTGTAAATGAAGAGAAAATGCGAGCTGCTTTTACAGCGGAAACAACCGTGAACCGGATAAAATCACAGCTTAACCGATATCTTGATGTTTCAGAATTCTTTCAGAATATCATTGGATCCGGACATCAGATGGACAGCAAAGAATTTCAGGCTCTGTCGCAGATGATCTCCGATGATTCTCAAATTATAAAAGTTATTGAACAGGCACCGGACGGAGTAGTTAAGGATATTTATCCTCTGAAAGGAAATGAGGCAGCTTTTGGAATTGATATGCTAAATAATCCGGCCCGTAAATATGAAGCGAATCTGGCAATGAAAAGCGGCCAGTATACCATAGCCGGTCCTTATGAGCTGAATCAGGGAGGCCTTGGCTCACTGTTGTTTGAACCGATTTATATTACAGATAAATCCGGGGAAAAATCCTTCTGGGGATTCTCAATCCTGGTACTTGACTGGAACCGATTTCTGGAAGAACTGGAACTGGATAAGCTTACCGATGCTTCCTACTGTTATCAGATGTGGAAAAAAGACGGAAATTCCGGAAAGAAAACCATCATCGCCCAGGGGGGAGATGCGATTCACAAAGGAGCTGTACAGATCAGCTGTAAGGTTCCAAATGACACCTGGTATTTTGAGATTATTCCACATACCGGATGGGTTACCGTGAAACAGCAGGCACTGGTTTTTCTGGTTGCTGTAAGCATAGCGGTTCTGGCCACTGCGATCTGTTATCTGATGCTTCACAGAAAACAGAGAGAAAAACTGTATACAGAAGAAATCCGGAAGTCTGCGGAAAAAGCCAGAAAAGCAAATGAGGCAAAGACGAGATTTCTCTTTAACATGAGTCATGACATCCGGACACCAATGAATGCCATCGTAGGATTTTCCGGACTCCTTGAAAAAAGCATTCATGACGAAAAGAAATCTCTTGATTATATAAAAAAGATCAGGGTTTCCAGCGATATTCTGCTGACGATCATCAATCAGGTTCTGGAAATGGCCCGTATCGAAAGTGGAAAGATCACTCTAAGTTCGGAAAGTGTAAATATCCGTGAGATGGTGGATGCCATGAACACCGTTTTTGAATCATCCCTTACAAAAAAATCTCTGGAATATCAGTGCAGCCTGAATGTGGTCCACGATCAGATCCTGTGTGATAAAACAAAGATGGAAGAGATCATTCTGAATGTTGTCAGCAACTCCATCAAGTATACCAATCCTCATGGAAAGATCACAGTATCTATTGATGAGCTGGATTCCGAGGATGAGAAAAACGCAGACTATAAAGTTGTTGTAGAAGATAACGGGATTGGAATGAGCCAGGATTATCTTCCACATATCTTTGAGGAATTTTCCAGGGAGCATACTTCTACGGAAACCAGAGTTGCAGGCACAGGGCTTGGACTTCCGATTGTAAAATCTCTGGTTGACCGAATGGGTGGAACCATCGAAGTAGAAAGTGAAGAGGGAAAAGGTACCCGCTTTATTATGAAATTTTCTTTTCCTGTCAGTTCAGAAAATCAGGTTCGGGAAGAAGAAAAACAGAATATTCCGGATATTACAGAGAAGCTGAAGGAAAAACAGATTCTTCTTGCGGAGGATAATGACCTGAATGCGGAAATTGCGGAGACTGTTCTGGTCGAAGCTGGGATAGAAGTGAAACGGGTGGAAGATGGCCTCCAGTGTATTGAAGAACTGAAAAAGATGCCGGAGAAATATTATGATGTGATCCTGATGGATGTCCAGATGCCAAATATGGATGGTTACACGGCAACACAGAGGATCCGGGATTTGGACGATTCGAGAGCTGAGATCCCGATCATCGCCATGACTGCCAATGCCTACGATGAAGACAGACGGAAGGCACAGGAAGCGGGAATGGATGGTTTTCTGGCGAAGCCACTGGACGTGGATGAGATGATGCGTCTGCTGGCCCAAATTATAAAAACAGAATAAATGAAACAGCACAAAACGCAGGATTTTTCTGGAGAAAAATTCCTGCGTTTTTTTGGCGGAAATGTATTGACAAATCCCTGTACTATGATATAATTCAATCAAATCACAGAAAACATATATAGTTACTAGGAAATAAGGAAATAGAGATAAGGAATTAAGGAGGATATCACCATGGGGAAAATTTACGGAAGCGCACTGGAACTGATCGGAAACACACCACTTGTAGAGATCAAGAATGTAGAGAAGTCAGAGGGACTTGAGGCTACCATTCTTGCCAAGCTTGAGTATTTTAACCCGGCAGGAAGTGTTAAGGACAGAATTGGTAAGGCAATGATCGAGGATGCAGAGCAGAGAGGCGTTCTGAAACCGGGCGCAACCATCATCGAACCAACATCCGGTAATACAGGAATCGGACTTGCAGCCATCGCAGCTGCCAAGGGATATAAGACAATCCTTACCATGCCGGAGACCATGAGTGTTGAGAGAAGAAACATCCTGAAAGCATACGGCGCAGAGGTAGTTCTGACAGATGGAGCTAAAGGAATGAAAGGTGCCATTGCCAAGGCAGAAGAGCTTGCCAAAGAGATTCCGGGAAGCTTCATCCCCGGACAGTTTGAGAACCCGGCCAACCCGAAGGCACATGCAGCAACTACAGGTCCTGAGATCTGGAACGACACAGACGGAAAGGTAGACATCTTTGTAGCTGGTGTTGGTACAGGCGGAACAATCACAGGTACAGGTGAGTATCTGAAGAGCCAGAATCCGAACGTGAAGGTAGTAGCTGTTGAGCCTGCAACATCTCCTGTACTTTCCGAGGGAAAAGCAGGCCCGCATAAGATTCAGGGTATCGGCGCAGGATTTGTTCCGGACACACTTGACACCAAGGTTTATGACGAGATCATCGCAGTAGAAAATGAGGATGCATTTGAGACATCCAAACTCCTCACCAAGAAAGAGGGAATCCTTACAGGAATTTCTTCCGGTGCAGCTCTCTATGCTGCGATCCAGCTTGCAAAACGCCCGGAGAACAAAGGTAAAGTGATCGTAGCGCTTCTTCCGGACAGCGGAGACCGTTACTACTCCACACCACTGTTTACAAAATAATTGATCCGAAGACCGCTTCTTTTGCCCCGAAGCGTACTTCTGCGGAATTATTTACGGCGCTCCTGAATGCCTGTCCAAGCAGGCTGCCGGAGCGCCGGTTTTGTTCTTAATTCCATTGTATCCCGTAGTTTTTTCGGGTATAATAAAGAAAACGAATAAAACCTATTAAGAATATACAGAATAAAGTTTACAAGATAAGAATTGAAGTATTGGAGGTAAATATTACATGAGGATTTCTACAAGAGGAAGATATGCGGTGAGACTGATGCTGGATCTTGCCACAAACTATACAGGCAAGCCTATCCGTCTGAAGGACGTAGCCAAACGCCAGGAGATCTCCGACAAATATCTGGAGCAGATCATTTCCATCCTGAACAAAGCTGGTTTTGTCCGCAGCGTCCGCGGCCCTCAGGGCGGCTATGCACTGCAGCAGACACCGGATAAATACACCATCGGCATGATTCTCCGCCTCACAGAAGGAAGTCTTTCCCCTGTGGAATGTCTGGACGACAACGGGGCCATCTGCGAACGGGAGGAAAACTGTGTTACACAGATCCTCTGGAAAAAACTGGACGATGCTATCAAAGGTGTGGTAGACAATATAACGCTGGAAGACCTGATGAACTGGCAGGCCGTGAAGGCGGATGAATACGTGATATAAAAAAAGCTGCGCGAGCAGCTTTTTTTATTACATATATCCGCTTCTTTTTATTTCTTTACCAATATTTTACAAAACCGCGATTTTATATTTTACCTTCCGTTCCTATAATAACACCTGTACTTAAGCAGTAAGCAAACAAAAATGATCATAGAAACGAGGAGAAAAAAATCATGAAAAAAAGAATCGCAGGTATTTTAACAGCAGCACTGATCGGAACTACAGTAATGGGAACAGTCGTAATGGCAGCACCATCCGGAGCGATCGATGTAATTTCCCGTGAGGACGGTTCCGGAACACGAGGAGCATTCGTAGAGCTGTTTGGAATCGAAGAAGAAAAAGACGGCGAGAAAGTAGATATGACAACACAGGAAGCAAGCATCACAAACAACACAGATGTAATGCTTACCACAGTAGCAGGCGATGAGAACTCTATCGGATATGTATCCCTTGGTTCCCTCAACGATACAGTAAAAGCAGTAAAGATCGACGGAGCAGAGGCAACAGCAGAGAACGTTGCAGACGATACATACAAGGTAGCACGTCCGTTCAACATCGTAACAGGCGACAAGCTCAGCGATGCAGCACAGGATTTCATCAACTACATCATGAGCTCTGACGGACAGGACATCATCGAAAAAGAAGGCTACATCAAAGTAGATGATAAAGCAGAAGCATACAAAGCCGGCGATGCAAAAGGTAAAGTAGTAGTTATGGGATCTTCTTCTGTAGGCCCTGTAATGGAGAAGCTTGCAGAAGCATATCAGAAAACAAACAAAGGCATCACCGTTGAGGTTCAGGTCAGCGACTCCACAACAGGAATCAACAGCGCAACAGAGGGTGTATGTGATATCGGAATGGCATCCCGTGATCTGAAAGACGAAGAGACAGCAAAAGGTGTCAAGGCTACAGAGATCGCAAGAGATGGTATCGCAGTGATCGTAAACAACGACAATGACCTTGAGGAGCTTTCAAGCGATCAGGTAAAATCCATCTTCACAGGTGACATCACAGACTGGGAAGACGTAACCAAATAATTTTCCCAGGCAAAAAAAACGATTGAAGTATCTTACAGAGAGCGGCAATCATGACCAGGTCAGGAAAGCCGCTCTGTTATATATCAGGACAGTGGAAACTCACTGTATCAAAAGGAAAGGTGTTTTATGAATCATTTAGGAGAAAAGGTCATGAAGATCGTTTTCCTCATTGCGGCTTGTGCATCGGTACTTGCAGTATTTCTGATCTGCGTGTTCCTTTTTGCAAACGGCCTTCCGGCAATGGGAAAAATCGGACCGTTAAAATTCCTCTTCGGAACAGAGTGGCGGCCAACCAACGATAAATTCGGAATCCTGCCAATGATCGTGGCAAGTATTTATGTAACTGCAGGAGCAATCCTTATCGGAGTGCCGATCGCACTTTTTACATCCGTATTTATGGCAAGATATTGTCCGAAAAAAATCTATAAACCACTGAAATCCGGTATTGAGCTTATGGCAGGCGTTCCATCCATCGTATATGGTTATTTTGGCCTGGTTCTCCTGGTACCACTGATCCGTCAGCTGTTCGGAGGAACCGGAAGCAGTATGCTGGCAGCATGTATCCTTCTGGGAATCATGATCCTTCCAACCATCATCGGAGTTACAGAATCGGCAGTACGAAGCGTTCCGGAAAGCTACTATGAAGGTTCACTTGCACTTGGCGCAACAAAAGAAAGAAGCATTTTCTTTGTTATGCTTCCTGCAGCAAAGTCCGGAGTCCTGGCAGGCGTTGTCCTTGGGATCGGACGTGCCATCGGTGAGACCATGGCCGTGATCATGGTAGCCGGAAACCAGCCACGTATGCCCAAGGGACTTCTCCAGGGTGTCCGTACCATGACTGCAAACATCGTAACAGAGATGGGATATGCATCAGGCCTTCACAGAGAAGCACTGATCGCTACAGGAGTTGTGCTCTTTGTATTTATTCTCATCATCAACTTAAGTCTTTCACTGCTGAACAGGAGGGCGGAACATGCAAACTAACGTATCTGTAGCCGCAGATCCTGCGGCAGAAACTATTATGAAGAAAAGAAATACAATTTCCCTGGGAGACCAGCTGAAATCCTACACCAGACATCCTGGCGCAGGAATCCTGGCATTTCTCACATTACTTGGCGCAGTACTTACCTTTGCACTGCTGTTTTTCCTGATCGGCTATGTGCTGGTAAAAGGTATCCCTTACCTGAACGCAAGCCTGTTCAGTTTTACCTATACCTCAGAGAACGTTTCCCTTCTCCCGTCCCTGATCAATACCCTGATCATGACACTGGTATCTCTGGCTATTGCGGCACCGATTGGAATTTTTGCAGCAATCTTCCTTGTAGAATATGCAAAAAAAGGCAGCCGTTTTGTAAAACTGATCCGTATCACCGCAGAAACACTTTCCGGTATTCCATCTATTGTATATGGTCTGTTCGGTATGCTGTTCTTTGTAACCGCATTACACTGGGGCATGTCCCTTCTTTCCGGTGCGCTGACTATGGTAATTATGGTACTTCCACTGATCATGCGTACTTCTGAGGAAGCGCTGAAAGCAGTTCCGGATTCTTACCGTGAAGCAAGTTTCGGACTTGGAGCAGGAAAACTCCGTACGATCTTTACCATTGTACTTCCTTCCGCAGTTCCCGGAATCCTGGCAGGTGTGATCCTTGCCATCGGACGTGTGGTAGGTGAGACAGCAGCACTTCTTTATACTTCCGGTACCGTTGCGGCAGTTCCAAACAGCCTGATGGGTTCCGGACGTACCCTGGCACTTCACATGTATGTGCTTTCCAGCGAGGGACTTCATGTAAACCAGGCATCTGCAACAGCAGTAGTCATTCTGGCATTTGTACTTGTTATCAACGGACTGTCCGGTCTGGTAGCCAGAAAAATTGCGAAAGGATAATGATCGATCATGAGTGAAAATACAAAAATTTCAATTGACAATATGAATCTCCATTACGGAAGCTTTCATGCCCTGAAGGGAATCAATATGGAGATCCCGGAAAAAGAGATCACAGCATTTATCGGACCAAGCGGCTGTGGTAAATCCACACTTCTGAAATCCTTAAACCGTATGAACGACCTTGTGGAGGGCTGTACCATCACAGGAAAGGTAGAGCTTGACGGGGAAGATATTTACGGAGATATGGACGTGAATCTTCTGCGTAAACGTGTGGGAATGGTATTCCAGAAGCCCAATCCGTTCCCGATGAGCATTTATGATAACATTGCATACGGCCCGAGAACACACGGTATCCGTTCCAAGGCGAAGCTGGACGAGATCGTGGAAAAATCTCTCCGTGATGCGGCCATCTGGGATGAGGTCAAGGACCGTCTGAAAAAAAGTGCTCTTGGAATGTCAGGCGGACAGCAGCAGCGTCTCTGCATTGCCCGTGCCCTGGCAGTACAGCCGGAGGTGCTTCTTATGGATGAGCCCACATCTGCCCTGGACCCGATCTCCACTTCCAAGATCGAGGATCTGGCAGTAGAGCTTAAAAAGGATTACACCATTGTCATGGTCACACATAACATGCAGCAGGCAACCCGTATCTCCGACAAGACGGCATTTTTCCTTCTTGGTGAGGTTGTGGAATTTGCGGATACAGACAAGCTGTTCTCCATGCCGGCAGATAAGCGTACAGAGGATTATATTACAGGAAGGTTTGGTTGAGATTATGTCAGAACGTTTTGTAAGACAGCTGGAAGAGCTTCACGTGGAACTGATCACCATGGGAAGTCTCTGCGAAAAAGCAATTTCACTTTCTGCCAAAGCTATTCAGGGTGAAGGCGGGATGACTCTCATTGGCAAGATCTTTGAGACGGAAAAAGAGATCGATGCACAGGAAAAAGAGATTGAAAATCTCTGCATGAAGCTTCTTCTTCATGAGCATCCGGTAGCCGGAGATCTGCGATCCATTTCCGCAGCGCTGAAGATGATCTCCGATATGGAACGCATCGGTGATCAGGCAGCAGATATTGCGGATCTGTCCAAGCATATCGAGGACAAAGCAGTTACCGGAGATATCATTAATATCCGGAAGATGGCAGAGGATACTGTCCGGATGGTTACAGAAAGTATCGATGCCTTTGTAAAGGGTGATCTTGAGCTTTGCAGAAAGGTTATTGACGATGATGATAAGGTGGACGATGCCTTCAATGATATTAAGGAAAAGCTGGCCGAGGTTCTGAATAACGGAAAACCGGATGCAAGCATCGGTCTGGATATCCTTATGGCTGCAAAATATTTCGAGCGTATCGGTGATCACGCTGTGAACATTGCAGAGTGGGTGGAATATTCCATCACAGGAAACCACAGAAGCGGTTCCAGTCATACAGATAACTATTTTGTTGAGGAATAGAAATAAGTAAGAGCAGATTGCAAAGAGTTGCATTATTGTAAAAAAGTGCTGTGGTATTGAAAGAATATCACAGCACTTTTTCTTTAATATTTATCAAACATATTCTGAACCTGTTCGATGTCATTGGTCACAGTTAAGATCAATCTTAACAATGTAGCTGCTTTCTGAGGAGCAAGATCATTTCCTCTTGCAATATTTCCGATAAAGTAATCATCCTGTGTAATAACACCGGAACCAATTCGAGAACACCGAACTACAGGAATGCCTGTTTCTGCCAGCTCATCAATTTTATTGTTCCACTGTTCGCTGTAGCAACCGGATCCTGCTCCGGCAATGACAATGCCCTGTACGCCGCTCTCTTTGTAATAATCCAGAATTTCAGGATCTGCGTCAATTGTGAAATAGGCAACTCCTACTTTAGGAAGTTCCTTTAAGCTGGATACATCAAATTCGGTTTCGGTGGTATGACATTTGACAGAATCGTTATAGAAATAAGGTACACCATCTACCATATATCCCATTCCGCCAAAGTCTTTAGAGTCAAAAGCATCTGTCTGACAGGTGCTGATTTTTTGAACATCACGTCCCCCGTAAATGCCATCAGAGAATACTACCATGACACCTTTTCCCTTAGCCTGTTCATTGGCAGCGAGAGCGATAGACTGGTAAAGATTCATGGGGCCATCTGCGGAAGTAGCTGTAGAAGGCCTCATAGCGCCGGTCATAACAACTGGCTTATCTGTTTTCACGGTAAGATTCAGAAAATAAGAGCTTTCATCCAGCGTATCTGTTCCATGTGTGATTACAAAACCGTCAATATTTTCATCCTGAGCTAATTCATTGATCGTATTGGCAAGGGTGATCCAGTTTTCGTCGGTGATATCATCGGAGCCTACATTACATACCTGAATACCACGGACATTGGCAATATCTGTTACTCCGGCAGCACTGTCTACAAGTGTTCCTACATCTAACTGTCCAGCGGTATAGTTGGTAGCTTTCCCGGCAGTTCCTGATCCGGCGATAGTACCGCCTGTTGCTAAAACTGCTACAGTAGGAAGATCTTCTTTTTCATTGTTGGAAACAGTTACGGAAAGACCACTTTTTGTTTCATAAAAAGAATATTCATCGCTTGTCTGACTGCTATTTTCGGATTTTTCTTCCTGTTCTTGTGCAAATATCATGGTTGGTGTTATGGTGCTGATCATAGCTGCGGCAGTTATGGCTGCCAGAAATTTGTATGACTTCATAAGCGTTAACCTCTTTCATCGTTAGTTTTGAGTTGCTATATAAAGATTGTGCACAGATCTTTATTTTTAATGTATTAAAATGTATTTAATACAATTATGCGTAAAATTATATGGAATGTCAACAAGTATTGTATATTTCGGCATAATATAAAAAAATACAAGAAAGAAATTGTATAAAATACACATATAAATATATTTAACAAGAAAACACTGACTGAAAATAAAAGATAGTATAGGAAAAATAATTGACGCATGATAATAAATGTATTAGTATGTATTATTGATAAGCTATAAACAATCACAAAAAGAGGTAAAAATGAAAAAGGCAGTATTATTTGATTTTGATGGTGTGATCGCAGATACGGAAATGAAGACACTTGCTTATACAGAGGAACTGTTTTTTAAGTACGGTGCGGTTTTGAGTATGGAAGAAAAAATTTCATATATAGGAACAGATGGAAAAGAACCAACAAGAAAATTGCTCGAAAAAAATGGAATCTGTAAAACAGCAGAGGAATTTCTGGAAGAAAGAAGGACACTTGGTAATGTATATGAAAACAGTCAGGATCTGAAGCCTATGGAAGGACTGGTAGAATTTCTCGTCTGGCTGAAAACGGCAGGGTATAAAATTGGCATTGTATCATCTACCAGCACCAGACTTATTGTAACGGCGTTAAATCGGATGAAGCTTATGAGCTTTCCGGAGGTTCTGATCTGCGGTGATATGGTAACAAAGAAAAAACCCAGCCCGGAGGGGTACAGGAAAGCAATGGAGTATCTGGAAGTTATGCCGAAAGAAACGGTGATCATAGAGGATTCTCCTTCTGGAATCCGGGCAGGAAAAGCAGCAGGAGCTTATGTGATAGGATATAAAGGAGCTGAAGTACAGCAAGATACTACAGGAGCAGATACCTTGTGGAAGGATTATGCTCTTTTTGAAGAAAAATGGAAAAAGATACAGTGAGTATGAATAGCTGTTAAGAAAAAATCCCCGGGGGTTTCAAAATTGCCCCCGGGGATTTTTTGCTGTTGACTATGTTGGTATTTAGACGATCAATTTGTATTTATCTCCTATACACAGCTGCAGAGAAAGCTGTGTATAGGCAGAAGTTGAGTCATGTATAATGCTGTCGATCCGAAGAAGAGGGTAACCCTTTGTGATTCCCAGTATTTTGGCATTTCTTGAAGAAGCAAAGGTAATGTCAATGGTTTTGGAAGAATGATCAAAGACAATATTATGCTTATTTTTCAAGAGCTCATATAAAGATGTATTATTCAGATTTTCACTGAACAGAAAACTGAAGGACTCGGGAAATTTATTGATCTCCAGAAGCATAGGTTTATCATCCGCATAGCGAATACGTTCTATTACTAAAATTTTTTCGGTTTCATCAAGTCCCATTAATTCTGCTTCATTAGGAGTTGGATCTTCAATGGCAATTTTTATGGTTTTTGCTCCGGGTTTTTTGTTCATGCGCTGGCACATTTGAGAAAAGCTTACAACAGCAGGAGAAAGAGAACGCTGCATTTTTTTTTCTGCGATAAAGGTTCCTTTTCCTGATTTCTTCTCCAGGTATCCCTGACTGTCCAGTGCAGCAAGGGCTTTTCTTACAGTAACACGACTGACATGATATTGTTCGCTTAGTTCATTTTCTGTCGGGAGTTTACTGCCGGGAGTAAGTGTTCCACTGGTGATCTTGTCTAGGATCAGTTCTTCAAGCTGTTTATAAAGTGGTGTGGCTATGGCATTATCAAGTTCCATTTAATGAAAACTCCTTTCCGATAAATAAAAAACAGATATTGTAATCTGATTTTATAGTTAAATACTTTTTTGTATATATATGATAATACATTTAAAACTGTTTGTATATGAAGATTTGTTCTTTTTAAGCAAAAAAAGAAAAAAATATTGAAAAATAAAATACAAACTTTTATGATTCTAATATAACAATATAATACAGAGAATGAGTTGGATGATATTGATAAATACATCTATGGGTGCATTTATAAGTGCGAAAAAGATATATTTCGAAATAGAATATGTATTATAATGTATTTTTATTGTGCAGATACAACAAAAACAAGTAGGGAAAATTGTAAAATTAAGCGAAAAAAACAAATGGGATTGACAAAGGAGTTTTGCGGATATACTATTGTAGCAGATACAAAGTAATACATATCAAACATGAGATATGAAATTACAATTGTATGTACTACTAATAAAGATATGCGCATGATCTTTAGATACTATCAAAACAAATAAAAATTGGGAGGTAGAGTTTATGTTTTGGATAGAACTTTTGATCGTCCTGGCGATTATTTTTGTGGGTGTTCGCCTTAGTGGACCGTTTTTAGCATTTGCAGGTGGAATTGGAATGCTGATCATGACATTTGGGCTTCATGTAAAACCATCAGATCCACCTGTAACTGTAATTTTAATCATGATCGCAGTAATCTGTGCAGCTGGAATGATGCAGTCCTGTGGAGGACTTGATTATCTTGTAAAGATTGCGGAGAAAATCCTTCGTAAAAACCCCAAAATGGTAACGGTTCTGGCGCCGATCGTTGCTTATATTTTTACTTTTATGTGCGGAACAGGACATATTATTTACAGTCTTCTTCCGGTTATCAATGAAATTTCCATCGAAACAGGAGTTCGTCCGGAAAGACCGATTTCCGCATCTATTATTTCATCACAGCAGGCAATCACAGCGTGTCCGATTTCGGCAGCGACTGTCAGTGTACTGGCGTTTCTTGCAGAATCACAGTACACATCTGTAAATATTTTCACATTGCTTCTGGTATGTGTTCCGGCAACTCTGATCGGTACAGTTGCAGCAGCATTTTCTGTTCTGAAAAAAGGTAAAGAACTGAAGGACGATCCGGAGTTTCAGAGAAGAGTTGCAGCTGGTGAGATTGAAGATCTTGCAAAAAAAACATTAGAGGGAAACGAAAAAGAAACAAAATTCCAGGCAACAAAAGAGGCAAAGATTTCCGTAGCAATCTTTCTTATTGCAATGGTTGGAATCGTATTACTTGGTGCAGTAAAATCTCTTGTTCCGGTATTTGCAGATGAAACAAGCCTTCCGCTGACATCAGTTATTGAGATTTTCATGCTGGTTGCAGCAGCACTTATGGTTCTTCTTACAAAAACAGACAGTAACAAGCTTCTGGATCAGCCAGTATTTCGTACAGGTATGTTTGCAGTAGTTCTAGCATTCGGTCTTTGTTGGCTGGTAAATACATTCTGCAAATTATGCTTAAACGGAATGCCAGTTCCGCTACTGCGGAACGGCTATTCCATTT
>NZ_QUGY01000017.1:76341-77882 GCF_003479245.1 Ruminococcus sp. AF17-12 | reverse complement strand
GAGAATCAAGAGACCGCATCACCTACGCTAGGGTGATGAAGCGAAAGGTCAAGCAATAAGGGCACAGGGCGGATGCCTTGGCACTAAGAGCCGATGAAAGACGTGATAAGCTGCGAAAAGCTTCGGGGAGGAGCAAATATCCCGTGATCCGGAGATGTCTGAATGGGGAAACCCGCATGAGCAGACCTCATGCATCCATACGCCAATCCATAACGTATGGAAGGGAACCCGGGGAACTGAAACATCTAAGTACCCGGAGGAAAAGAAAGAAACATCGATTCCGTAAGTAGCGGCGAGCGAACGCGGAGGAGCCTAAACCGGTGTGCGTGCATGCCGGGGTCATGGACTGCATTTAAGATTCAGCGAAGTTAACAGAACGGTTTTGGGAAAGCCGGCCGGAGAGGGTGAAAGCCCCGTACGTGAAAGCAGAGCTGACTGAGCAGGATCCGGAGTACCACGAGACACGAGGAACCTTGTGGGAAGTAAGGGGGACCACCCCCTAAGGCTAAATACTACTTAGTGACCGATAGCGCATAGTACTGTGAAGGAAAGGTGAAAAGGACCCCGGGAGGGGAGTGAAAGAGAACCTGAAACCCTGTGTCTACAAGCTGTGGAAGTACTTTATATGTACGACCGCGTACTTTTTGTAGAACGGTCCGGCGAGTTACGCTTACTGGCAAGGTTAAGCACTTCAGGTGTGGAGCCGTAGGGAAACCAAGTCTTAATAGGGCCAGAGTCAGTAGGAGTAGACCCGAAACCGGGTGATCTATCCATGTCCAGGTTGAAGCTGCCGTAAGAGGTAGTGGAGGACCGAACCCACATCCGTTGAAAAGGGTGGGGATGAGGTGTGGATAGGGGAGAAATTCCAATCGAACCCGGAGATAGCTGGTTCTCCTCGAAATAGCTTTAGGGCTAGCCTCGGTGTGAGTCTTGCGGAGGTAGAGCACTGAATTTCCTAGGGGGCGTCAAAGCCTACCGAAGAATATCAAACTCCGAATGCCGTGTAGATATCACCGGGAGTCAGACTGCACGAGATAAGTTGGGCGGTCAAAAGGGAAAGAGCCCAGACCTACAGTTAAGGTCCCAAAGTGCGCGTTAAGTGGAAAAGGATGTGGGATTTCGAAGACAACCAGGATGTTGGCTCAGAAGCAGCCATACATTCAAAGAGTGCGTAATAGCTCACTGGTCGAGAGGTCCTGCGCCGAAAATGTCCGGGGCTGAAACGCGCCACCGAAACTAAGGAATCTGAAAAGATTGGTAGAGGAGCATTGCATGCGGGAAGAAGCAGTACCGGAAGGAGCTGTGGACTGCATGGAAGAGAGAATGCCGGAATGAGTAGCGAGATAGAGGTGGGAATCCTCTAGGCCGAATATCCAAGGTTTCCAGGGTAAAGCTGATCTGCCCTGGGTGAGTCGGGACCTAAGGTGAGGGCGGGAGCCGTAGCCGATGGACAACAGGTTGATATTCCTGTACTGCAGTATAACAGAACTGTGGGGACACGTAAGGAGAGCGGGAGCCGGGAATGGAAAGCCCGGTACAAG
>NZ_QUGY01000017.1:75954-76331 GCF_003479245.1 Ruminococcus sp. AF17-12 | reverse complement strand
GGAAGGAGCTGTGGACTGCATGGAAGAGAGAATGCCGGAATGAGTAGCGAGATAGAGGTGGGAATCCTCTAGGCCGAATATCCAAGGTTTCCAGGGTAAAGCTGATCTGCCCTGGGTGAGTCGGGACCTAAGGTGAGGGCGAGAGCCGTAGCCGATGGACAACAGGTTGATATTCCTGTACTGCAGTATGACAGAACTGTGGGGACACGTAAGGAGAGCGGGAGCCGGGAATGGAAAGCCCGGTACAAGCGAGGTACCAGTCACATAGGAAAATCCGTGTGGCAATGGGAAGACGTGATGTGGAGCGAAGATTAGTAGCGAAGCCCGTGAGCCATGCGTCAAGAAAAGCCGCTATCGTTCATATTGTACCCGTACCG
>NZ_QUGY01000017.1:0-75944 GCF_003479245.1 Ruminococcus sp. AF17-12 | reverse complement strand
AATATAGTAACGAAGCCCGTGAGCCATGCGTCAAGAAAAGCCGCTATTGTTTATATTGTACCCGTACCGTAAACCGACACAGGTGGATGAGGAGAGAATCCTAAGGCCGGCGGAAGAAGTATTGCCAAGGAACTCGGCAAAATGGCCCCGTAACTTAGGGAGAAGGGGTGCCTGCGAGAGCAGGCCGCAGAGAATAGGCTCAAGCAACTGTTTAGCAAAAACACAGGTCTATGCGAAACCGAAAGGTGAGGTATATGGGCTGACGCCTGCCCGGTGCTGGAAGGTTAAGAGGAGAGGTTAGACGTAAGTCGAAGCTTTGAATTTAAGCCCCAGTAAACGGCGGCCGTAACTATAACGGTCCTAAGGTAGCGAAATTCCTTGTCGGGTAAGTTCCGACCCGCACGAAAGGCGTAATGATTTGAGCGCTGTCTCGGCAATACATCCGGTGAAATTGAAGTGCCAGTGAAGATGCTGGCTACCCGCGCCAGGACGGAAAGACCCCATGGAGCTTTACTCCAGTTTGGCACTGGGGTCCGGTGTTGCATGTACAGGATAGGTGGGAGGCTGAGAAACGGTAACGTCAGTTGCCGCGGAGCCGCTGTTGGGATACCACCCTTGTGATATTGGGCTTCTAACCAGCCGCCGTGATCCGGCGGTGGGACAATGCCAGGCGGGGAGTTTGACTGGGGCGGTCGCCTCCGAAAGGGTATCGGAGGCGCCCAAAGGTTCCCTCAGAATGGACGGAAACCATTCGAAGAGTGCAAAGGCAGAAGGGAGCTTGACTGCGACACCGACGGGTGGAGCAGGTACGAAAGTAGGGCTTAGTGATCCGGTGGTATTAAGTGGGAATGCCATCGCTCAACGGATAAAAGCTACCCTGGGGATAACAGGCTTATCACTCCCAAGAGTTCACATCGACGGAGTGGTTTGGCACCTCGATGTCGGCTCATCGCATCCTGGGGCTGTAGTAGGTCCCAAGGGTTGGGCTGTTCGCCCATTAAAGCGGTACGCGAGCTGGGTTCAGAACGTCGTGAGACAGTTCGGTCCCTATCCGGCGTGGGCGTAGGATATCTGAGAGGAGCTGTCCTTAGTACGAGAGGACCGGGATGGACGGACCGCTGGTGGACCGGTTGGCTTGCCAAAGCCATGGCCGGGTAGCCAAGTCCGGAAGGGATAAACGCTGAAGGCATCTAAGCGTGAAGCCCCCCTCAAGATGAGATATCCCATTCTTAGTGAAGTAAACCCCCTTGAAGACGACGAGGTAGATAGGGCAGAGGTGGAAGTGTGGTAACACATGGAGCTGACTGTTACTAATCGGGTGAGGGCTTGACCAAGAAACGCAGGTTAAGAATTGATTCAAAGAGTTTGATTAACGATCAACAAGCATGTATGTAGTTTTTAAGGTACAAACCTTAATTAAATATTTAAGTAATCCTCCTTAGCTCAGTCGGTAGAGCATGCGGCTGTTAACCGCAGTGTCGTTGGTTCGAGTCCAACAGGGGGAGTTTTTTTATGCCTGTAAACAAGGAATTGTTTACAGGCACTTTTTATATGTTTGTATAAATATCCGTTATATATATCGTAATATTTAACCGAATCAAGTAATCTTCTATAGAATGTTTTCTGATAACAGACTGGAAACTATTTCGAAATCATGCTAGAATGAAATTGGTTTGGTTAAGAAAGAATAATTTATGAGAAAGAAGCAGAAAAATGGAATTATTTGATATCATAGATGAAAACGGAAATCCCACTGGAAAGATCGTAGAACGGAGTATTGCTCACGCAGAAGGAATCCCTCATCGTACTGCTCATATCTGGATCATCCGTCGGAGGAATGAAAAAACAGAGATCCTTCTTCAGAAAAGATCCAGAAACAAGGACTCCTTTCCTGGAAAATTTGATACTTCATCTGCAGGTCACATACAGGCGGGAGATGAACCAATGGAATCGGCATTACGGGAACTGAAAGAAGAACTGGGAATCCATGCGGAATCAGCTGATCTGCAGTTTGCAGGAAAATTCCCCATATCTTTTGCCAGAGAATTTCATGGAAAAATATTCCGGGATGAAGAAATCGCTTTTGTTTATATCTACGATCACCCGGTAGAGATCAATCATCTTACACTTCAAAAGGAAGAAGTAGAAGAGGTACAGTGGTTTGATCTGGAAGAAACGTATCAGCAATGCAGTCAGCACAGAGATAAATTCTGTGTTCCGCTGGGAGGTCTGCAGCTTGTACGTCAATTTATAAAAAGTAACGGCAATACAATAAAGGAGTGAAAGATCATGAGAAAAGATTTCGGAGCAAAGCCTTACACTTATCCACAGCCGGTATTAATGATCGCTACATATGGTGAGGATGGAAAACCGGATGTTATGAATGCAGCCTGGGGAGGAATCAGCGATGATAAGGAAATTTCCATCTGTGTCAGTGAAAATCATAAAACAACTGAAAACATCCTGAAAAAAGGCGCTTTTACAGTAAGTATGGCAGATGTGGAGCATATGACAGCCTGCGACTATGTAGGAATTGTTTCCGGAAACAAAGAGCCGGATAAATTTGTAAAAGCCGGATTTACAGCAGAAAAATCTGAAAAAGTAGATGCACCTATTATCAAAGAGCTTCCAATCTGTATAGAATGTAAGCTGAAAAGCTATGACAAAGACACCTGCCGGCTGATCGGTGAGATCGTAAATGTCAGCGTGGATGAGAGCGTTCTGGATGAAAATGGAAACGTAGATGTTGCAAAAGCAGCACCGATCACTTTTGATCCGTTCAACAATGCATATATCCGTCTTGGCGAAAAAGTCGGCGATGCTTTTAAAGCCGGAACGGCACTGAAATAAATAATATCTACTGAAATACAGAAAGTCTCTTTCACAGGTACAGATAAAAAATTATCTTCTGGAAGAGACTTTCTATTTGTTATAAATATTCTTTAATTCAGAACTCCCAATTCTTTAAAGGCCTGAAAAATCCCGTCCTGATCATTACTCTTTGTTACAAAAGAGAAATGTTTTTGCAGCTCAGAAGGTGCATTTCCCATCAAAACTCCACATCCTACTGCCTCCAGCATTTCCAGATCATTATAATTATCTCCGAATGCAATAGTACTGGTAAGAGGGATTTTTCGAAGATCACAAAGATATTTTACAGCTTCCGCTTTGTTTATGCCGCCAGCCATGATCTCCAGAAGAGAATCGGAAGATCTTGCAATAGATAATTCCGGAAAATATTTGCGAAGAAGTGTTTCTGACGGTGACATATATTCAGAATCGCACATACACAGGATTTTATCTACCATAAGCGTATCTGAGAGAGACTGAAGGGATCCCTCTATAGAGGTAGTTTCCACAACCGTTTCTTCATGGATCACATGAGGGTCTGTCCGGTCTTTTACGATCCAGTCTTCTGAGGTAAAAACATTCCAGGTCACGTGAGGACATTTTTTTTCGATCACATCAATGATTTTGGAAGCGTCGGAAATGCTTATTCCTTTTTCGTAAAGGATATTTTGATCTTCATCCAGGATTAGTGCACCACTGAATGCAATGGTACAACAATGGAAATCATTTTTTTTAATAATAGGACGGATGCCGGAAGGGCTTCGTGCTGAAGAAATAGTAAACAGAACGCCCTGATCTGTCAAAGTATGAATGGCGGAACTAGTCAGCGGAGATACCACATGTTCTGAGGTTAGTAAAGTGCCGTCAATATCGCTGAAAACAGCCTGTGGCTTAAATGAAGATAATGGTTTCATATTCGAGATCCTTTCTGTAAAAGATGAGTATAGGTGTTTCTGTATATAAAATAGCACATAAATAACAAAATAAAAATATATCCAGATTTCATTATGACAAAGCTTTTTTTGGAGCCAGTGCAGTAGATGCCTCTTTTGGAGCATCGGCCACTAGAGAGATCGAAGCAGCTGTGAAACGCTGCGTGTATGCCAATGCAGAGGAAAGCTATCTTCTGGCGGACCATACCAAGTTTGGCAAAAAAAATCTCATAAAATATAATGATGTCAGTGAGTACCAGTTGATCTTTACCGATGAAGAATTGGAAACAGAGCAGAAAAATAAAGTGATCCGACAGGGTGGAAGATTTTGTGAATAGCAAAAATACAGAAATCTGTTGACAGAAGATAAATCTGCAGATTATATATAAATATAACAGATTCACGAAAAAGCCTCGGATTATTCAGAAAATTCATGCTTGTAGGTGAATATAGGATATGATAACATAAAAAATATCATTTTTGTAAAAACGCAAAAAAAGGAGGTGCTGACATGCGCTCAATGAGAAAAAATGCATACAGGAGAGCTATATCTTCCTAATGATGATGAGATCATCCAGGATCAGATCAAAAAGCTGGATCGACTTTATGATTTCAATATGACACGTCCCACACAGTTGGATAAAAGAAATGCTGAAAGAGATACTACACTATGATATAAGAGTGGAAGGAATGTCCGGCTTTTGAAAAATCAAAAAGAAGCAGGTTGATAGGAACAGGAATGGATGAGGACCTGTCTGATACTGAAAGAAAAGAGGATAAATTATGGGAATGAATGAAACACCGTCAGCAGACCGTGTACATATCGGTTTTTTTGGCAGAAGAAATGCAGGAAAATCCAGTATCGTAAATAAGGTGACAGGCCAGGAGCTGGCTGTGGTATCCGATGTAAAGGGAACTACTACAGATCCGGTAAGTAAGGCCATGGAACTACTTCCTATGGGCCCGGTGGTAATCATAGATACACCAGGTATTGATGATGAAGGACATCTTGGAGAACTTCGCGTCCGCAAGGCGAAACAGGTGCTGAACAGAGTGGATGTAGCAGTTCTTGTAGTAGATGCCACTGTGGGAAAAACCAGTGTGGATGAAGAATTGATCCATATTTTTAAAGAAAAGGAGATTCCATATCTGGTTGTTTATAACAAGGCAGATCTGCTGAAAACAAAAGATGGGAACCGGCTTTCTTCAGATAATAACTTAAACCAGAATACCCATGCGGGTGCGGTCAAAGAGAGCAGTGTCAGCCAGAAACAGGATCATGAAAACCAGAACACAGAGCAATCTATTTATGCCAGCGCCGCCACCGGTCAGAATATCTACGAATTGAAAGAAAAGATCGCTTCGCTGGCAGTAACGGATGAACTGAAATTGCGTCTGGTAGGGGATCTCCTTGAACCATCAGATTTTGCGATTCTTGTAGTTCCCATAGATAAAGCTGCACCAAAAGGGCGTCTGATCCTTCCGCAGCAGCAGACGATCCGTGATGTGCTGGAAACCGGAGCAGTAGCCATCGTGATCAAAGAGGATGAGCTTTCCAATACACTGGAAACCCTGGGGAAAAAACCAAAGCTTGTGATCACAGACAGCCAGGTCTTTGCCAGAGTCAGTGAAGAAACTCCAGAAGACATCTGGCTTACTTCATTCTCTATTCTGTTTGCCAGATTTAAAGGAAATCTAAAGACAGCGGCAGCTGGGGCAGCAGCACTGGACCGGCTGAAAGACGGTGACAAGATCCTGATCTCAGAGGGATGTACCCACCACAGGCAGTGTGATGATATCGGAACAGTCAAGCTTCCACGCTGGATCCGTAATTATACGGGGAAAGAGCTGGAATTTGAGTATTCTTCCGGAAGAGATTTCCCGGAGGATGTGACGAAGTACAGTCTGATCGTGCATTGTGGCGGATGTATGCTTAATGAGAGAGAAATGCGTTACCGTCAGAAATGTGCATTGGATCAGGAGATTCCTATCACCAATTACGGAATTGCCATTGCGTACATGCAGGGAATCCTGAAACGTTGTGTGGAAATGTTCCCGGATGTGAGGAAAGAACTGGAACAGTAATTTTTTTCAGGTGTTTACATTTTTTCCGAAAAATGATATAGTAGCGATTGTTCATTTTATAAATTTGCAAAAGGTGACGATAAGGAGTTGCAGATACAATGATCGATCAGACACTTTCACAGGCCCTGCAGAAAGAAATTCCAATACTTACAGCTCAGATCCGAAGTCTCTATGCAGAATTCGATAAAAAATTTCATCTTAACGGAGCAAAGATCCCTATAACTTTTGGCATGGAGCCGGATCTGTTGGGATCTTATACAAGAGGCAGCTGCCACGAAAAAGAGCATTTCCATTTTTCTCTGCTGTTTATCGGCTATGCGGTAAAAAATCCTCTGAAAAAAGAAGACCGACTGGATCTTTACAAACATGAATATGCCCACTATATGCAGTATAATTTTCACATTCCCTCAGAGTATCAGTGGCAGCACGGAACCCACGGAAGTGCCTGGAAATACTGCTGTTCCTTGACTGGTGCGGCACCAACGCCATATTATAAGGCAGGGGAAGCTCTGATGAAACACAACTATGAGAAAAAACTCCGAAGCCCGATCCATGACCGTACTGTAACGGTGCGGGATACTTACAGAAGAGAGCAGCAGCACAGGAATACTCAGAACAGTATTGTACGCTATGAGATCGGAGAGGATGTCAGTCATCCGAAATTCGGAACCGGAAATATTGAGCATGTAGAGCAGCTTCCGGGTTCTGTAAGGCTTCACATCCGTTTTGGAGAAGAGCTGAAAGTGATCGATCAGAAATGGCTTCTTCGGACAAAATATAAAAAGATCTGAATATAGTTTTATAAAAATAGACATCATCCTGGATATCAAAATAGGTATCATATGGAGATGTTTATTTTTTTTATATCATTGATACAGTATAAAAAAATTCTCCGGTACAGAAAATCTGTGTTCCGGAGAATTTTAAGTCAGGCGGATATTTGCGATCCGTATTTAGCCAGTTGCCTGATTTGGTTAAAAAAATCAGGTTATATTACTCAGAAACCTTCACAAACTGGCTGTTATAAAGATTCTGATAGAATCCGCCTTTTGCCATAAGCTCTTCATGGCTTCCCTGTTCGATGATGCTTCCGTCTTTCATGACAAGAATCTCATCTGCATTGCGGATGGTAGAAAGACGGTGTGCAACGATAAAGCTTGTTCGCCCCTGCATCATCCGGTCAAATGCCTCCTGGATCAGCATTTCTGTTCGGGTATCAATACTGGAGGTTGCCTCGTCAAGGATCAGCATTGGCGGCAGACACAGCATGACACGGGTGATGCAGAGAAGCTGCTTTTGTCCCTGGCTTAAGCTGTCTTCATAAAGAATGGTATCCAGGCCATTTGGAAGACGGCGGATAAATTCCCAGCTGTGGGACATTTTAGCTGCCTGGATCACTTCCTCATCGGATGCATCCGGCTTTCCGATGCAGATGTTATCACGGACAGTTCCATGCTTGATCCAGGTATCCTGGAGAACCATGCCATAGCTTCTGCGGAGGGCATGTCTGGAAACATCGGTGATGGGGGTTCCGTCCACGGAAATACTTCCACCGGTGACGTCATAGAACCGCATCAGCAGGTTGATAAAAGTTGTCTTGCCACAACCGGTAGGGCCTACGATGGCAATACGTCTGCCTGGTTCTGTATGAAGATTAAAGTTTTTAATGAGAGGTTTGTCCGCTTCGTAGCGGAAGGAAACATTCCGGATATCCACTGCACCTTTTACATCGACAAGAGTTCCGGACGGATCCGGGCTTTCCGGCTCTTCCTCCAGAAGATCAAAGATCCTGGTAGCGCAGGCCAGAGCGTTCTGAAGCTCTGTGATCACGGAGCTGATATCGTTGAAGGGCTTCATATACTGGTTTGCATAAGCCAGCAGTACGGAAAGTCCACCGACAGTCAGATGACCGCCCGGGATCAGAAAGGCACCTGCAAGAGCTACACCTGCGTAAATGATGTTGTTGATACATCGTGTGGATGGGTTGGTGAGGCTGCTGTAAAAAACAGCCTTCTGGCTGGCATCACGGAGTTCTTCATTGATCGCAGCAAAACGTTCGGAAGAACGATTTTCGTAACCAAAGGCCTGAACCACTTTTTGATTTCCGATCATTTCCTCGATCAGTGCAGTCTGACGTCCACGGGCATCACTCTGCGCACGGAACATCTGGAAGGAATGGGAGGAGATGAATTTCGCCACAAAAAAGCTTACAGGTGTCAGGACAATGATCATCAGAGTGATCCACACATTTTTGGAGAACATGAAGAGCAGGGTTCCGATGATGGTGATGACACCGGAAAACAGCTGTGTAAATCCAAGGAGCATACCATCGGAAAGAATATCCGTATCTGCGATGACACGGCTGATGATATCACCGGTGCTGTGTCCGTCCAGGTAGGACAGAGGAAGCTTCTGGATATGGCGGATGGATCTTGCACGGATATCCTGTACTGTGCGGTAGGTCATACGGTTGTTGATGACACTCATGATCCAGGTGGCAATGCCGGAAAATACGATCATGACAAGAATACGGGAAAGATAGAATCCCATTCTTGTAAAATCAACTTCGTGGGCAGCAACGACCTCATCAATGGCATAACCAAAAAGTACGGGAACATACAGCTGCAAAATTACAGTGACTGCTGCTAGGATCACACTTAATACGAGAAGAAAACGGTATTTTCCAATGAAACGTAGTACCTTGAAAAAGGTTGCCATGCTGTTTTTGTTTTTGGCGGTTGTATCTGTTTTACTCATGACAGGACCTCCTTTCCAGTCGCTTTTTCATATTTGGTACGCTCTTCCGGGAACTGTGAGAAAAAGATCTCACGGTAGGTTTTACAAGTAGAGATCAGCTCCTGATGGGTTCCTTTTCCGGCAAGCTGACCGTCATCCAGTACCAGGATCAGATCGGCCTGGCGGATGCTGGCGGCTCTCTGGGATACCAGGAAGGTGGTTGTTTTTCCACCAAGCTGGTGAAGGGATTTCCGAAGTGCCGCATCTGTGGCAAAGTCAAGAGCACTGGCACTGTCAT
This sequence comes from Ruminococcus sp. AF17-12, assembly GCF_003479245.1. NCBI lineage: Bacteria > Bacillati > Bacillota > Clostridia > Eubacteriales > Oscillospiraceae > Ruminococcus > Ruminococcus sp. AF17-12. Next base: position 67,043 of record NZ_QUGY01000017.1, on the reverse strand, counting down.
CCAGGATCAGGATCTCTGGTTTTTTCACAAGGGCGCGGGCAATGGTAAGTCTCTGACGCTGGCCACCGGAAAGATTCCGGCCGTTCTGTTCCAGACGGAAATCCAGCTGACCGTCCTTTTTCTCTACGATTTCACGAGCCTGAGCGGTGGTAAGTGCTTCCCACATTTCTTCGTCCGTGGCATCTTCCCGTCCCCAGCTTAAGTTATCGCGGATGGTTCCCTGGAAAAGTGCTGCTTTTTGAGGAACTACGCCGATTTTTTCCCTGAGTTCCTGCCTGGAATAGGTCTGTACATTCTGACCATCGAGGGTAATGACTCCGGAGGTTGCGTCGTAGAAACGGGCGATCAGATCCACAAGAGTGGATTTACCGCTTCCGGTACCGCCGATGATTCCGATCGTAGAGCCTTTTTTTGCGGAAAAAGTGATATCAGAAAGGCTAGGTGCGCCAGTTCCTGCATAGGAGAAACTCACATGGTCAAAGGCAACTGCATAGTCACTGTTTTCCGCAGTCGGTAAGGAAGCTTTGTCCGGGTAAGTCATGGTGGAATCGACTTTCAGGATTCCGGCAACGCGATCCGCACAGGCCATGGATTTGTTCAGGGTGATGATCAGGGACGCAAGCTTGATCAGTTCTACGATCATCTGTGCCATATAGTTGTAAAGAGCAACTATTTCACCCTGCTGCATGTTTCCGAGGTTTACCTGTACACCTGCAGTCCGGATCAGGATTACTGTTGCGATATTGATCAGTACATAAGTTGCAGGATTTAAAAGTGCAGAGATTTTTCCGACAAATTCGTTCAGTCTGGTAAGTGCAAGATTGCTTTCGTCAAACTCCGCAACGGCATCAGCTTCACGGCAAAATGCACGGATCACACGGACACCGGTCAGGTTTTCTCTGGTAAGACGGGTGACGGAATCCAGACGTCCCTGTACTTTTTTGAAAAGCGGGATACTTAAAAACATGATCACAAAGACAACCAGGAACAGTACCGGAATGGCAACTGCGAAGATCAGTGCACAGCGCACATTGATGGTAAAAGCCATTACCATAGAGCCTAGAACAATAAACGGGCTTCGAAGAAGAAGACGGAGTCCCATGTTTACTCCGTTCTGTACCTGATTGACATCGTCTGTAAGACGGGTGATCAGCGTGTCAGTGCCAAGGGTGTCCAGCTCCGTATAGGAAAGCTTCTGGATATGGTCAAATACAGCCTGACGCACTTCTGTGGCAAAGCCTACGCTGGCTTTTGCAGCAAAAAACTGTGCAGTAATGCTGACTGCAAGTCCTGCAGCAGCCATCAGTATCAGGATAAAAAACTTCTGAACGATATAGCCGTGGTCATTATTTGCAATTCCCACATCGATGATCTGGGCGATGACGACAGGCACCAGCAGATCAAATACAACTTCCAGAAACTTGAAAAAAGGAGCCAGAACGCTTTCTTTTTTGTAGTTTTGAAGATATTTTGCAAGTGTTCGCATTTCTTTTTCTTCCTCCGTTTCCTTATTTTTCTATAATAAACCTCTGTTATTATACTCCTATGGAGATAATACGTATAATATTGTTTTTAATGTATGATAATATAATTTTGCTATTGCCTGGGACGGAAATCTGTGGGATGATAGAAGTATGGTTTTTCGGATAATTGTGTGGGAAAGATATTCATAGTATTTACAAAGTATTGCAGATATAGTATTTCTTAACCGAATTAAGAAAGTACTTTGTGGGATAGCGAAAAGCAATAAGCAGTAGATGGGTTTTGCCTGTGTTATATACCAGATAAAGAAAGAAGGATTTATATATGGAAATCAGACAGCTGGAATATTTTCATGAGATCGCAGCAACAGGAAGCATCAATGAAGCCGCAAGGAGACTGAACATGTCCCAGCCGCCGCTGAGCTATCAGATCAAGCAGCTGGAAGCAGAGCTGAAGGTGAAGCTTTTTGAGCGGACCAGGGCAGGCGTGACACTGACAGAAGCCGGAAAGCTTCTTTATGACAGGACAGAGAACATTTTGAGCTACGTTCGTTCCACAGAACTGGAAGTATCCAAAGCAGGGAAAAAACAGGTTTTACGTATCGGGATCACGCCAACCACAGTGACCACCATTATGCCTTATATTTCCAGATTTTCCAGGGAAAATTGTGATGTAAACTTTGAGGTAAGGGATGCGATCACCTTTACACTTCTGAATTATCTGATGGATGGGATCATTGATGTTTCGGTAGTGCGTACACCTATCAAGCTGGAAGGTTTAAATTATCTGGAACTGGATGAGGAACCCATGATCGCGGTCCTTCCTCCGGAGATCCCGGAAAATGAGACAAAAAAAGAGGGCATCAGCCTTAAAGAGCTGACTGGATGCCCTCTCATTATTTACCGGCGGTACGAAGAATTTCTGATGAAAGCCTTTGGAGAAAAAAATCTCCAGCCGGATATTTTCTGTGTCTGCGATGATCCCAGAGACGCCATGCTCTGGGTGCAGGAAGGTCTTGCAACCGCCGTTTTTCCAAGATCCATGGAAGATCTCTGTACAGATCTTCCGATCCGCATCATTGAAGAAGAGAAGCTGAAGACCAGGATCCTTCTTGCCTGGAAAAAGGATCGCAGGCCTTCTGCCGTGATGCAGGATTTTATCAATATCTGTGAGAAATATGCAGGAAACCCTGCAATCTGATCATGGACCTGGAAAGGGGATGTATGCAGAAATCAGTCTTTGAGATGCTCTTCCTTCCAGTGCTTCCATTTCTGAACAGCTTCCGGATTCTGCTTTTCCAGCCGTTCTTCCAGCTTTTTCCGGCGCTGTTCCAGCCGTTCTAGGACTTCCGGATGCTCGGCAAGGATTTTTTCTTTCAGCTTGCCACGGCGCTTTTCTAGAAGATGAAGGATCAGTTTCCGGTCGGAAGTTAATTCCTCAGGCAGCTCATCCATATGTAATTCAATTCTTCGAAGCAGTTCATCCTCATCCAGAACACCCAGCCCATGCCAGTTATCCAGAAGCTCTTCCAGACCTTCTTCGGAGAGACGTTGGATATCCGGGATCTGATGCAGCTGTTCAATAATGTGATGGACAGATTCTTCGATCTCTTTTACTGCATCATCACCAAAAGCCCAGGCGAACTCTTCCAGGGTATTTTCTTCCTCTGCCGGAAGAAAAGCGATACTGCGGCGCAGAAGCTTTGTCTCGTCTTCCTTTGGAACATCCAGTTCATAAGGGGCTTCGATCCCTGCGTCATGCAGAGCAGCAAGAATGGTACGGCGGACCATACCGTCCTTGATCATATGACCGATGCCGAACTGACGCAGCTGGTCATTGATCTGGGTGGAATGCTCTGTGAGGTAAAAACGGATCCCACGTTTTTTCAGGCTTGCGGAGATGGCATCCAGACGGTCTGCTGCTGTGATATCAATGCTGTTGATAGCACTGGCATCTACGATCACTACCCTGGTGTCTTTTCGGATGCTGTTCTCAATATCTTCCTGAAAAATCTTTATATTTGCAAAAAACAGGTTTTCACTGAAACGGTAGATCACAACGCCCTTAATAGGGTAGGCGAAACGGTTTTTGGACAGATCAAAATAAGCATCTCTTCCAGGGATCATACCACGGAAGGAGCGCGGCGGGTTGGTGGCCTTCAGGATCACAGCTACGAAAGAGAGCAGGATACCAATGATAACCCCATAAATGGTTCCAAGACAGAGCACACTGAAACCGGCAGCCATGAAGATGTAGAATTCTGTGCGGCTTACTTTGAAAAGACGTACAGCCAGATGGGTTTCCACCACATCCATCAAAGCAGAGATCACAATGGCTGTCAGTACAGGAACCGGAAGATATCCGATAAAACCGGTGCCGAAAAGAAGGATCAGAGCCATGGTGATCCCGGCAGTGATGGAAACCGCCTGAGATTTTCCACCGTACTGTTCATTGAGGGAGGTGCGGGAGATACTGCCGTTTACTGGGCAGCAGCCTACTGCGGCGGCAGCAATATTTCCGGCGGCACAGGCCAGGATTTCCTGACGGTCGTTCAGCTTATAATCATTGCGGAACGCAAAGGTATTCTCTGCAAGAAGAGTTTCTGCCATAATGACAACAGCAACCATAAGACCGCGGCCTGCCGCCTGGGTCAGATCAACATTTCCGAAATCCGGGATCACCAGGGAGGAAAGCCCACGTTCTACAGACTGCAGGAGGACTACGCCTTTTTCGTCTACATGAAAAATAATGGTGGAAAGAACACCCAGAGCCATAATAACGATAGCCATGGGGAATTTCGGCGCCAGCTTTTTAAATGTGCGGATCAGCACCAGAGCACCAAGCCCCATGAAGAGGGAAAGCCAGCTGATATTTTTGGCAGCAGCAAAGATATGCTCTGCCAGTTCCAGGAGCTCTCCGGATCCTGCAGGACTTCCCATAAGTTTCGGGATCTGCATCAGGATGATGGTAACTGCGATACCGCTGATAAAACCGCCCATAACAGGTGTGGAGATAAAGTCCACGATCTTATCTGCGTGAAGCAGAAAGAAGATAAACAGCCACAGACCTGCAAAAAGTGCGATGGCAGGAACATAATCCATGGCAGCTTCTGACTCTGCAGCAATGCCCAGAGTAGACAGTGCACCACCTACAATGGCAGCAGGTGCCGCATCAACTCCGAAGATAAACTGTCTTGAAGTGGAAAATAGAGCAAACAAAAGGATCGGCAGAACAGAACCGTATAGTCCGTATACCGCCGGGATCCCGGAAATCTGGGCATATCCCATGGAGATAGGGATGGAAACAGCTGCTATGATGATGCCGGAGAAAATATCTTTGGGAAGGTATTCCTTCCGATATCCTCGCAGCGTGGAAAACAGGGAAAGCTTCATATAGTCACATCCTTTTCTGAAAAATATTTTCTATTATATACCAAAGAGAGCCTGTAGGAAAGAAGCAAAGCAAAGGTTCCGGGTGAAAAATCGTGGACAAAGAATAACTGCCATATTATAATAAATGCGAAATTGCAGTAACCGTAAGAGATACAGGCTGCAAAGCTGAGAAATCATCAATCATCAGGAAAGGTTAAGATATAAATGAAAAAAGCGATCATAGCAATGAGCGGCGGTGTAGACAGCTCCGTGGCAGCTCTTTTGACAAAGGAATCCGGTGACGAGTGCATCGGCGCTACCATGAAACTTTACAACAACGAAGATATCGGTGTCCACAGGGAAAAGACCTGCTGTTCCCTGGACGATGTTGAGGATGCCAGAAGCGTAGCCTATCAGATGGATATGCCTTACTACGTGTTTAATTTTACCGCAGATTTCCATACAGAGGTTATGGACAGGTTTGTAGATGCCTACGAAAACGGCTGCACCCCTAATCCATGTATCGACTGTAACCGATATCTGAAATTTGATAAAATGTTTCACCGCATGCAGGAGATCGGCTACGATTATATTGTAACCGGACATTATGCAAGAGTGGAGTACGATGAGAAACGGGACCGCTACCTTCTGAAAAAAGCAGTGGACGATACAAAGGATCAGTCATACGTTCTCTATATGCTGACCCAGGAACAGCTGGCACATGTAAAGCTTCCGCTTGGAGGTCTCCGGAAGGACCAGGTTCGTGTCATTGCCGAAAAACATGGCTTTATCAATGCCAGAAAGCATGACAGTCAGGATATCTGTTTTGTACCGGACGGCGATTATGCGAAATTTATTGAGAAATACACAGGCAAAAAAACACCGGAGGGTGATTTTGTAGATAAAGAGGGAAACTATATCGGACGCCATAAGGGGATCATCCATTACACGATCGGCCAGCGCCGCGGCCTTGGCATTCCGGCGGCCAGCCGTCTTTATGTCTGTGAGATCTCTCCGAAGACCAATACGGTAGTTCTCGGGGACAACGAAGATCTTTTCAGTAGTGAACTTGAGGCAGACAATGTAAATCTGATCTCTGTGGACAGCTTAGCTGAGCCGAAAAGAGTGACTGCCAAGATCCGTTACCGTCACAAAGAGCAGCCTGCCACTGCATGGCAGACACCGGATGGCATCCTTCATGTGAAATTTGATGAACCGCAGAGAGCCATCACAAAAGGCCAGGCTGTAGTGATGTATGACGGAGATGAGGTTGTAGGTGGTGGCGCTATAAATAAAATCTATAGCCAGTCATAAATAAAGGTGAGAACCTAAATATATAAACCCCATTGACATACTAGGAAAAGGGTGATATGATTGCATCATCAAAAAACGGAGCACACAAAACAAGGTGAGCAACGTGATGATCAGGAGGAAATCATGAAGGTTTTACAGAAGTCAACAAGGGTGTTTATCGAAGAAAAGCGAATGTGTTGTTGTCGCTGATAAGCAGATGATCATAAGAAAAGCAATTACTATTTTACCGAATATAAGAATAAAAGAAAAGAGGACAAACACATGAGCAAAATTACAAGAGATCAGAGAAAATTCAAATTTGAGACATTACAGCTTCACGTAGGACAGGAACAGCCGGATCCGGTTACAGATGCAAGAGCAGTACCGATCTACCAGACATCTTCCTATGTATTCCGCAACTGCGATCATGCAGCAGCACGTTTCGGACTTGCAGATGCCGGTAACATTTACGGACGTCTTACAAACCCGACAGAGGACGTATTCGAGAAGAGGATCGCAGCACTTGAGGGTGGTTCCGCAGCACTTGCAGTAGCATCCGGTGCAGCAGCTATCACATACACGATCGAGAACCTTGCACAGCAGGGAGATCACATCGTATCTGCAAAAAATATCTACGGCGGAAGCTTCAATCTCCTTGAGCATACCCTTCCTGCATACGGCGTAACAACAACATTCGTAGACATCTTCAATCCTGAGGAAGTAGAGAATGCGATCCAGGAGAATACAAAAGCTGTTTACATCGAGACTCTCGGAAATCCGAATTCTGATGTTGTAGATATCGAAGCAATCGCGAATATTGCTCACAAACATAAAATTCCGCTTGTTGTAGATAACACATTTGCAACACCATACCTTGTAAGACCGATCGAGTATGGTGCAGATATCGTAGTTCATTCCGCAACAAAATTTATCGGCGGACATGGAACAACAATTGGTGGAGTTATCGTAGAGGGCGGTAAGTTCGACTGGGAGGCATCCGGTAAATTCCCGTCCCTTACAGAGCCAAACCCAAGCTATCATGGCGTAAGCTTCACAAAGGCATGCGGACCGGCTGCATTTGTTACAAAGATCCGTGCGATCCTTCTCCGTGATACAGGAGCAACAATTTCTCCGGTAAGCTCCTTCATCTTCCTTCAGGGACTTGAGACACTGTCTCTTCGTGTAGAGCGTCATGTTGAGAACGCACTGAAGGTTGTACAGTATCTGAATGATCATCCGCAGGTAGAGAAGGTTCATCATCCGTCTGTGTCCACAGATCCAAGCCAGCAGGAGCTTTATAAGAAATATTTCCCTAACGGTGGTGGCTCCATCTTTACATTCGAGATCAAGGGAGACGCACAGAAGGCAAAGGATTTCATTGATAACCTTGAGCTGTTCTCACTTCTTGCAAACGTTGCAGATGTGAAATCCCTTGTTATCCATCCGGCTACTACAACACACAGCCAGTGCACAGAGGAAGAGCTTCTTGATCAGGGAATCAAGCCAAACACGATCCGTCTTTCCATCGGAACTGAGAATATCGATGACATCATCCAGGATCTTGATGAGGCATTCAAGGCTGTCCAGTAAATAAGACAATTAAATAAGAAGAATACCTTCTATAATCAATAGCACAGAAAAATCTGCTTCGGGACATGTGAGAACATAGTCCCGGGGCAGATTTTTTGTGCGCTTATCTGGAAAATCCAAAAGCGGGAAGATCCGTGTTGATGGTACTGAGAATGCATGGATCATGTGTGCTTTTTTCAGGCGGATTCCGATGTCACAAGTTCTTCTAATGTTCCGAAGGTATATCCCATCTCTTCCCATTTTGTCAGCAGCTCATCCAGGATGGATGCATTGGTGGAAGAGGTGCTATGCAGCAGCACGATGGCACCCGGATGGATCCGTCCCAGAAGCTTTTCAAAAGCTTCTTCTTTTGAAGGCTGATTATCCTGATACCAGTCCACATAGGCCAGACTCCAGAAAAAGGTGTGATATCCCAGCTCTTTTGCCATCTCTAAATTTTCCGTGCTGTAGATGCCCTGGGGCGGCCGGTAAAATTTTGTCATTTCTTTTCCGGTGGCTTCCTTATAAAGGGCCTCCACATCCTCAAGCTGTTTCTGAAAGGCGTCCTTTGTGGAGATACCGGACATATCCGGGTGTGTCATGGTGTGGTTTCCTACGGTATGGCCTGCATCTACGATCTCACGGATCAGTTCCGGTTTTTCCCGGATCAGGGTTCCCACAACAAAAAATGTGGCATGCACCTGGTGCTTATGTAAGGCATTCAGAATGGCAGGCATATTTCCATTGTCATAGCCTGCGTCAAAGGTAAGATAGATTTTTTTCTCATCGGTATCGGCTGCATACCAGGCATTGTATTTTTTCAATTCTTCAATAGAAGCATTTCCTGTGGGCTGTTTGCCTTCTTCCTGAAAACCAAGCCCCCAGTTCTCGTTTTGGAATGTCATAGAGACAGAAGAGGCCTGGCTGTTTTCAGCAGAATCCTGGTCGGACTGTGAGCCGGAAATAAAATGAGAATAGATCTTTCCTGCAAGACTGCCAAGAGCAAAAGCCATGACAAAGAAAAAAATAAGACGGTAGATGTGTTTTTGTTTCATGGGAACCTCAGAGAAAATGGAGTTATTAATATGTTTATGAACACAAAGAAGAAGATATGAAAGCAGAAGATCATGAGATCATGCCTGTGAGACAGAGGTCAAAATAAGCAAAAAATAAGAGTCATCAGCGATTGATCTCTTCTGCCGATGACTCTTTTAATTTTCATTATCCAATGGAATATACCTCTCATTTCTTAGATTTAAAACTTATACGGAATTAAAATTTACGTTCTCGGTGGTCCGTACCTCCTTGTTTTAATTATGATGGAAAATCTTTAAATCTTCTGGTGGACTGTACCTCTCTTTCTTAGATTATGGGAAGTAAGTTATGTTTTCGGTGGGTTCACGCTCCTTTTTGATTTAGTTTTTTGTTTTCCGTTTGTTTTATTTGATGGTTAAACTATAACAGATAAAATAGATATTGTCAATACTAAAATTGAAAAATAATAAAAATAAATTTAAAAAGAAAAATAATAACAGCCATACATGCAAAATAATCAGATAATATTAAAGCGTCAACAATACAGGAAAAATAAATAGATGTTTTATTAATAGCGCAAAAGAATGACAGATTCAAAAGTATTTCCATAGTCATGCCATTGCCAGCTTCCGTCATATTTGTGGCAGATATCTTCAATAATAGAAAGTCCTAATCCGTGATTAAAAGAATCTTTTTTTGTAGTAGTATGGTCAAATACCGTTTGCGGATTTTTGCTATTTTTAACCAGGATAGAAATAAATCCTTTAGAGGTTGTCAAGGACAGGGAAAGATATGGTTCCGCAGATTCAGAAGAACGGCATGCTTCAATAGCATTATCTAATATGTTAAATAAAACACTGCATAAATCTGAGGACTGAATATTTGATTTTTCAGGAAGAAAAATCTTGTAGTCTGTATGGATACCTAAATGCTGAGCAAACAGTCGTTTGGATTCCAGAATGGCAAGAATAAGATTATCTTCGCAATAAGGATGAAAGCGGTCACGCTGGAAAGCTTCAAGGACCTCGTAAACGAGTTTCTGTGCATTTTCGCAATCATTTTCATGCAGAAGTTTTTGTATTGACTGGAGATTTTTTGAAAATTGTTTCTGGGCTTTAAGTGAGGTGGCTTCCTGTTGATTCATTAATAGCAGATGTTCAGAGTTTAAAAGTTGTTGCTTTTTTAACAGATTAAGCTCTGCTTCTACTTTTTCGCTTGTAAAAAGTTGCATTAAAAGCTGATATAAATTGTAACATAAGATAGTTGCAGTCAGACAGGTCAGTAAAAAAAATGAATTCAAATATTGTCCGGTATAAGTAGACAGAAGATAAAATATTTGAAAAAAAGCTAAAGATATAATAAAAATTATTTTTTGTTTAAAAGTCATAATATGGAATCCTCCTGATTGAGTGATTTACAGACTGATGTATGATTATTATGGTCTATGTTATTGCTTAACACAGAATTACAATATTTTTCTGCTGCATCTGTTTTTTTCATATCTATAAGATAAGCTAACGAAAACAGATGGTTTTCTATATCATGATTCCATTTGCGGATTTTAATGTATTCTTGTTTCATTTCTTCTGATACTTCCATTTGTTTTTTCAGTAATTCCATTTTATGGAGATTCTGTTTGAAATTTATCTGCTCTTGTTCTAAGGATTTAAGACCATGTATAAATAACAGAAAACTTATACAGCAGCAAGTGATATATAAAATAACAGGAATAAACTGGTTGCTGAATTTATAATGCTGTAGGAATTCTGTTGCAATCATGGGCAGGAAAATAGGAAGAATAATAAACAGCAGTAAAGTAAACTTCAGATAATTTATACATTCCCGTAAAAGAGAGAAAACATTTTTATAAAATAGATAAGCAAAAGAAAAAATGAGCAATTGTATGATCAGCTTTTCATGGAAAGTGCATAGAGAATAAATATTTATTGCAGTATATGTATGCTGGTGAATAAACCGGTTGTAAATTTGTATGTAAATATTCAGTGCCAGAAGTTCAGTTAATATACTGGTAAAAAGAATGATAAAGTAAGCTATCAGCTTTTTTTTAAAGGAGCCTCTGAATAAAGAAAAAAGATTCAGAAACATGACTATTTGTGTTAACATCGTCATTTCGTTATTGTGCCCATATACTTTGATCATATGAAAAGAAGACAGTAAAACAAAACAAACTAAAATATGGACAAAAGCTTTCGCTTTTGAACTTATTCGTCTGGGAAAAAGCTGCATGAAACAATATACAGGCATAGTTGAATGATATGCAGCAATAAGCATTGCAAATAACAGGTTTTTTAACATTACAGAACCTCACTTGAATTTTGGAGTAACAATTGTGCAAAGGCATCTTTAGTTGCCTGGTAATAGTTTCGGCTTACAGGAATATGGGTTCCATCAGAAAGTTCAATGCCAGCATGGCTGAAAGTATGTATGGTATTTATGTTGACCGCAAAACTTTTATGACATATACAAAAATCAGGTTTTAATTGTTCGATAAGAATCGGAATTTTTTCACGACAATAGTAAATCTGCGATTTGGTATGTATTTCAGTATTTCGTAGTTTTCGCTCCATATAAAAAATATCGGATCGAAGGAGACGGTAATCTCGGGACTGATAATTAAAACAAAAATACTGTTGACGGAGTTTATTCAGTTTGCGGCAGGAAGCAGAAAGTGCTTTAGGAAGATATTCTTCCATTTGCTGTTTATAAACAAAATAAATATGATCTGTTTCATAAACAGAAGATGCATATTGCAGATATTGGCTGATAAAAATTATCTGTGTATTCGGATTTAATAAATTGATTCTCTGAGCAAGTTTGATTCCAGACACAGATTCAGATCCAAGTTCAATATCCATGAGAATAATATGATAAGGGCATTGTTCATTGGATATTTGATTGAGAAAATCAGTGGCCGAAGAAAAGGTATCAATTTCGACTGGAATTTCAAGAGAAGAACAGGATAATGTATGAATTTGTCTGCATTGAATGTCATTATCTTCACATATTGCGAGTTTCAGCATAGAAATCTCTCCTTGAAATAAGTGATTTTGAAAGTATTATAACACAATTTTTCAATTGATAGTAAAAATTCAAGTAAAAAATCTATGACAAATGAAAAATTTAAAAAACTGATGCTTGTAGAAATAGTAAATGGTTAATTATGTACTTTACTATGTCTGTTTATGCAAATGACTAAAAAAAAGAAAAAAGTATGGTAAAATTAAAGTTACAAAAATTTAGGGGAGGGGAATGAGAAAATGGATAAAATAAAAAGATGTTTGCAATGTGGAAGAGGTGTCTCAGATTCTGTGGACAATGTGGTAAGAGAGTAAATTGAGAAAAGGAAGGAGCGATTTTATGTATTCAAGGATGAAAAGAAAATGTAGTTTTATTGTACTAGTAGTAATGGTAGTTAGTCTGCTTATGGTTTCTGGAACGCCGGTACATGCTGACAGTTACAGCTGGATGGAGAGTGCAAAGAAGGTAAAAATCAATAGTACGATCAAAGGAGTGGCACGGAATAATCAGCCCCCGACTCTCATGGATCCATGGGATAGCTATGAAGAGTACTTTTATTTTAAGGCCCCGGTAAAAATGAATATCACTATTACAGTAACTATGAAAGGAACCCAAGGTGTTTCAATGTCGTTATATAATAGCAGAGGAAATTATATGAGGGATAGTAACGATTGGTTATATAACAGATCTAAAAATCAGAATAGTACAATTCTGCGGAGTACTTGTAATGCAGGAGAATATTATATTCGTCTAACGGAACTTTATAATTCTAATTCAGAAAAACATCCGTATTCATTAACAGTCCAGGGAAAACTTTTAAATTCTGCAAAGATAACTAAAATACGAAAAGTTTCTTCCACAAAAGCTAAAATAATATGGAAAAATCTTGGAAATGTTACGGGATATGAGTTATTTAGAAAGAATTATGGAGGCAGTTATAAGAAGGTTGCAACAATAACGAGAAGGAGAAATTATTACATAGATAAAGGATTGAAACGCAGAAAGAACTATTATTATATTGTTCGTGCTTACAAAACAATTGATGGTAAAAAGGTATACAGTAATAATTCTGCAGTAACAAGGATTAAAATGTAGATACTTTAACCGAATCAAGTAAGCTCACTGTTTCAATTGCGAAAATAAATAAGCAGTGGGCGGAGACTTGCTTGTATCAGGAGGAGGGCAGGCTCCTTCTGATAAACTGCGAGGCAGTTATCCGGTTATGAACAAGTAGCGAAGCGGATTGCGAATATCCGTTTGACTAGAAATGAGAGAGAAAATATAAGAAAAATCAAGAGCTTTTGTTGGATGTTTTTTTACTTTCAATAGTTATTTCAACAAATAAGACAGAAGCAGCAGTACAGGATACTAATGAAGGTACATTGAATGTTCAATGGGAAGATGAAAACTTTGGTGAGTCAATTTGCAATGCTTTGAAAAAAGAAGAAGTCACATATGCAGATATTGAAGGAATAACAGGCATCAGTATCGATTCGCAGTATGTAGTGAAGTTGGATTGGAAAGATAAGACAGAAGAATACGTTTACAATTCAGGGAATGATATGTGTGAAATACTTGCATTGCAGGAATTTTCTACATTAGAGGATTTAAAGAAATTTCCTTATCTTCGTGAATTATGTCTGAATGAATGCATAGTTGATGATAATACTGCATTAGGAGAATTGACTAAATTAGAAAACCTGAAGTTGGATGGATATTCCATAGATTCCCTTGATCGTTTGAAAAATCTGACTGCATTAAAAAGTCTGATCATTCAGGGTGCGGAGTTCGAAGATTTACAGGCATTAAAAGAACTGACTAATATGGAAGAACTAAGGCTGCCTAATAATAATATCAAAAACATCGATGCTTTGGAGAAAATGACAAACCTGGAAGAACTCATATTATACGGGAATCAAATAAAGAATATATCTGCACTCAGAAAACTCTGCAAACTTAGGGTGTTAAAACTGGAAGGGAATCTGATAGAAGACGTAGAACCATTAATGAATTTAAAAAATCTTGAGAAATTAAGCTTAGGGGATAATCCAGTTAAAAATGTACAACTTCTTGAAAATCTTACGGGAACGGATATAGATTTGGAGTGAATGTAGAAAAAGAAGGAGATTATGTGGATTTGAGTACAGATAAAACACCACACTATGGAGTTGTAACAAGAGTAATTGATTCGAATAGTTTTGAAACCATAGAGTGTAATATATTTGGAGCTCCTTGCAAAATTATTGCAATGACACGCCGGAAATCCGATGAGAGAGGTATAGTTCGTTCTACGAAAACAAGATGATGATTAAGGGAGGGATATGATGAGAAAGATTAAAAAGTATTTTATTATAATATTACTAAGTATATTCACTTTAACAACTGTAGAAACTTCATCACTGAATTTTAGTGCATATATCGTTCAGGCAAAGGTTTCTTCTTCGACGAAGAGAAAAGCTCAAGAGGCATATCGAAAATTTCTGACGCAAAGGAGATACAGATATTTTACATTATGGGATATTGATAAAGATGGCTTGAAAGAACTTCTTGTTACCGATGGAAGAGAGCGAGTTGGAAATTCACCGATCAAAGCATATGCATATACTTATACACGGGGAAAACTGAGATATGCAGGTGAGATTGGGAGTCCTATGTCAGGAATAAGCTATAATTGTATAACAAAGCGTTTGCATGCATCTTGGGGTGGATGTGGAAATGTTGAATATTGGTATTATACCTTGACAAAGAATAAAAAAGTAAAACAGGTAATATGCGGTGCGTATGTAAATGGAGTAAAAAATGGAAATGTACAATACAAATGTTTATATAACAAGAAAAAAATTTCATTAAAAAAATGGAAACAGATAACAGATAAATGGATTAAACAAACAAGCACTTTGAAATATTATAGAAATACTACAAGTAACAGAAAAAAACATATGAAAATGTAAAAGTAATAATCACAGTAAAATAGGGAAGAGGTGCAAATTACGCTCAAACGGAATGCCAGTTCCGCTACTGCGGAACGGCTATTCCATTTTTAACGGTACGAAGTACCGCTAGATGATATCATTCTGTTTCACGCATATTTATACCGTTCATCTCCAGACGATATGTATGATGTTTATCTGTGATTCGTGTAAGGCACGCATCAGCGTAGGTATTATCAGCAAACATATCAAACCATGTACTGACTGGAAACTGTGAGATGACTACAGTTGATTTTCTTCTATCCCTGGTGTCAAGGATTTCAAAAAGATCCCGGCATTTATCAAGATTGAGATCCATAAGGCCAAAATCATCGATCACAAGAAGATCCAGCTTGGTCAGCTTATTCAGGTAATCCAGATTTGTGGATTTGATACGTGCCTGTTCCATTTCGCTCATAAGAGTGTTCACTTTTATATACTTTACACTCTTAGACTGCTTCATTGCAGTTACACAAAAAGTATTGATTGAAACAATCTCAAACCCTCAGCAGAACTGGGGAGACTCGTGGACACAAGGAGCGATAAATGTAGTATCAAATTAGAATGTGGGTCTAGCAAACCACATAAAAGACAACGGAGGTATCCATGGATAATCAAAGTTTAGCACATAGTAGGTATAATTGTACGTACCATATAAGAAGTGATGCCTTTATTGTTAGTAGAAGCAATACAGGCAACTACAAAAGTCTTGTGGATATCAATGCCACAGCAGATTTTGTACACGATTTTTAAAGTCATAGGGATTCCTTTCGGAACCGTGAGGTTCAGAGAATTATAGGGAGTAACGGCATTGACTGAACGCCTAAGCCATAAACGAGATTGTTTATACAAAGATAAGATTACGTGTTCAAAGTCACACTTATTTGTGCTTGAAAAGGCGGACTACACATATAAAAATACGGTCATCCGGCAAGCCGGACAGCCCACTCACCTCCCCGTGATTTACAGTATACCGAGATCCCTATAAGAAGAATTATAAAGAAAAAAACTCAGGAAAACATTTTCATAACGTTTTTTGTCTGAGTGAAGCGAAAGGAATGGATATAAATATGAAAAGAATAGTACAAATATGTTTGATAATGACAGGAATTTTTTTGGGAGTTTTTAATGTTTATGGATCTTCGACGTATCAGATTCTAAAAGATCAACAAATCGAATTTACGGATATTCTGGTAGAGGGAGATAGTTTAGTTCTGGTAAGAAATGAAAAAAATGGTTTTTCATCAGAAGGAATATATTTAGGTGTGTATAACTGTGTTGAGAGAATGTGGACTGTAGAATATCAGGCCTATGATGAATATTTGAAATCATCCTATTATGCAGGAGATGGAATATTCGCTTTGTCGGATGGAGAGACCACTACGTTATTAAATACTAAGACGCAGAAATTTTTGAAATTGGATATAAATGTTAATTTTAATGATCTTCATTTTTATAATGGATGTGCGGTGAGCGGAGCCAGAGAATCCTATGGAGATCAATTGTATGGAATTTATGAAATCGACGAAGATGGAAATTACCAAAATACCGGTATTACTGATTTTATTACCGAGGATAAAATATTGAGCCCGGATGATTTTGAGTTTGTATATGCGGATGGAAAGCAGGTTGTTTATATTTATGATGGGGAAGAGTTTTATATATATGATGTTGTTGCTGCAGAAGTTTACGACATTTACCATCCGGATTATGCTGATAAGTTCTGGCATGGGTGGACTGATACATTAAAAGTAAGTATATGTGGAGAAAAATATCTCGTTCTTTTAAATATGGAAGGTACTGATGGACAAAATTATTATGCGGTTATGGATTTTTATGGAAGTATGATTACGGAGGCAACGAAATGCGATTTGGCAATAGCAACGGAAAAAGGAAACATTGTAGTAAAAAATGGTAATGAATTAAATGAGATTGAGCTTGCTAAATTGGAGACACCAGAAAAACAGTCGTTAAATTTGATGCCTTTATTGGAAACAAACTGTTCTTGGAGAAATGAGCAAACGGCTGGAATGGATATTCAGGGAAATACTTATGGAAATGCAATAGAGTATTCTTTTGTCACTGATCCGTTTGGTACAGAAGAATACAGTACGTGCGATGCGTGGTATTTAGGGGAAAATTATTCAAGACTTACGGGAACCTGGTATTTTCCTGCAGATCAGATTCAAGATGGATTTGCACATATAAGATTAATAGGCGATGGAAATGTAATATATGATAATTCAGAGTTAAATGCAGATAATTGTCGGATCGATTTTGATATAGATGTAAGCGGAATCAGAGAGCTTAGTTTTGAATATAACGGGATTTGTGATATGACGGATATTTTGTTTGGCATGTCTGATGCTAAATTATGTAGTTGAGAGATTTTTAAATAAATGATAAAGGGGAAGAGAAAATGACAAAAGTTAAAAGGTGTTCACAATGTGGAAAAGAAGTGTCTCAAGGTGGTTCGTTTTGTCCGTTCTGTGGAAACATTATAAATGAGAATGTGAAGAGTGAAAGTAGAGAATCAGCTATATATGGGTTAGATGATGATACTCAAAAGAAATATCAAACTGATATAAATAAAAAATTACAAAAACAAAAACATCTGGAATATCAAAAAGAAAATTTATTAAAAAAGAAAAAGAGTTTGGGACTGAAAATTGATAATTACAGCAAGATTATACAAAAAGAGATTCCGAGTTGTGAACGAAATAAAACGGCACCGAATATGCCAGTTATAAAAATTGAGAATTCTAAAATGGACGTCAAATGGTATATAGCAGCATGTATTGCTGTTTTGGAATTTATTTCAGGATTCATGCCATGGGTGAGTTTATATTATGCGGATCTGTTTCAAGGTCAAACAATAAGTTGCGCAGGTATTTTTGATCTATTGAACGATATTTCAAAATTTGAAGATTGGACGAACTCAACACCAGAAGTGTTAAGAGTATTTGTATTTATTATTATGTTTGGTTTTGTAATGCTGTTTATTAATGGCTATTTTATAGCACAGGTCTTACAAAAAAGGGAATCTGAGGTAAGTGGAACGATAGCAGGTATCAGCGGAATTGTAGTATCAGTGGCTATCTTATTGTATAAAATTAGTATGGAAGAAGATGACTGGAGATGGATTTCAATTAATACGCAGGTTGGCGTTTGGCTGATGTTGCTTGCAGGAATCGCTTTGATTTGTGTGATTGTATTTTATAAAAGTGATACAGAAGCAGAGACAAAGAATAAATCAAACTTCGAATTTGAAGTGATGAATTATGATCCAGTTCTGCCGGTTCGAATGAAAACTCTTAAAATCAGAAAAGAAAATGATAAATTAATACTTGAATTGACGTATGCGGAATTTGAATGGGCAGGTATTGAGGAATTTATAGTAGATATTCAGTTAGTAAGATACGATGGCACTGTTAATACGTTTGTCCAAAATGCACTATTTGAGAAAAAAGGACAAAATTTCGCAAGATTCCAATTGCAGGATGCGGGATATGATCTGGATGGCATTGCAAGTGCAAGAGTAAACATTTTAGTTTATAACATATATAAAAGTCAGAAGAAACATGTGGAAAAAGGAAGTGGCTTTTCAGCATACAGTGATTATTCTGTTGATGAACTGCGTAGTGCAAGATTCGCGAATTCGAATATGGTGATGTGTATGGAAAAAAATATCGGGAAAAACCATCAGTGCTGCTGTGGACAGGTGTATTCCAATAAAAATAATAAATGCCCGCTTTGCGGAAAGGAAAGAAGGGATAAGTAGTATGAATGATACAGAATATAGAGAAAGATGCAGAGAGTTAGAAAAAAATATACATATGTTAGAATCTGAAGTCAATGTATTAAACAATGAATGTGAAAAGTTGTTGGATTTAAAAGAAAAGAGTCGAAATAGTCTGCAGATGTCTTCTTGTGGGAATAATCCGATATTTGTGGAAAAAGCACAAGTTAATATGGAGAAAGAAATTCCAACAATAGGTAAATCTCAAGACAAAAAAACAGAAGATAAATCTGAAATTTCACAAGACAAAAAAACGCAGATAAATCAATTCTGCCCGTATTGTGGAGCAGTAGTAAAAGGAATGCAATTCTGTGGACAATGTGGAAAAAGAGTAAACTGAGATAGAGAGGTGCGTATGAAGAAATGTCCGAAGTGTGGGAAAGAAAATATAGATGAGGCAAGATTTTGTACATGGTGCAGAGCAGAGTTGCCGGTGATATCAGAGAAAAAGAAAAATGATCTGGGAAGAATAATAGCAATCGTAATACTTATATCAGTTATTTGTGCATGTCTGGCCGGAGTATTTATGCTTTTTAAAGATAAAAACTCTGGGAAAGATCAAGGTGAAGCAATAGCACAGAAAGAAGAAAATAGACAAGTGGATAAAGACATATCTGCTGAAAAGAAGAGTTCTGGTGTATATGTGGCTCCTTTTATGAATAATGAAGGAAAGTGGGGCTATATAAACACAGATGGAGATGTAGTTATTGAATGTAAATATGATTCAGCATATGAATTTGATCAGGATGGATATGCGGTAGTTGGAATGCAGACAGATTCAGATGCAAGTGAATATTATACGATTTATGGATTGGTAAATACAGAGGGAGAAGAGATTATTCCTTTAGACTATAGCTATATTAACAGTTCAATTGGTTCTACTTGTGATAATTATGGATATAGAACTATAACCAGACTTCCGTATCCATTTGATTATGATGAGCAATATTCAGGAGTTATGGATAAGAATGGAAACATTATGATGTCTCCAGAGTATAGCAGTATATATAATATAGGTGATTCTGGATATTTTATTGCTTGTGAGTCTGAAACGGGAATGTATGGAATTATAGATGAAAATTACGAGTGGATTTGTGAAGCAGAATATTCAGATATTTATAAAGTGTGGGAGGATTCTACTGATAATTTAGTGAAAGTAAATGGAGAGTATCTGCTGATAGCAGAGTATGATTTTCAGGAAGGGCATGGTGCTGAGATTATAAATGAATATGGAGAAACTATTGTGCCAATGGAATATTATGATATAAATTCACAATGTGGAATGAATCGTTTAGTTGTTGAAAATTCTGAAGGATATTATGGCGCTATAGATTTGGAAGGTAATCTGGAAGTACCATGTCAATATGATGAATTAGGGAATTTTTCGTATGATAATGAGACCTATGCAATGAAAGATAATGCTGTTTTTATAGTAGACATTTATGGAAATGAGCGTTTTCTTACAAATGCAGATGAGTGTTGGCAGATGGATTCAAATCTTTATGAAGTAGGGATTAATGAGAACTGGAATGTTATTGATTCAAATGGTGAATATCTGTTTTCAGAAACTCATGATAATCATGAAGTAAATGAGAAGTATATTGCTGGCAATAACGAAGAGAAAAAACATGGTATGTTGATCTTAAAGTCAGGCGAGGTAGTTAACACAGAATATCAGAAATATATGCTTTCATATACAGTGCCGGATATAGTGGGAGTTTATGATGGGGCAAATTACGGAATGCTTGGTTCGAATGGAGAATTAATAGTCCCATGTAGCTATGATAGTTGTGAAATATCTGAAGATGGTGCATATATTACTGCTGACAGACAGAAGGATGAGTATGGAAATTATACAGAATGTACTTTGTTTGATAGCAATGGTAATAAAATAGAAACTTTTGATACGGGAATTTATAATGTAGGTGTTTTTCGGAAAATTTCAAACGCTGCATAAGTGAGTTAATAGAAATAAGAGAAGAAGTTTGAAACAAATAAGTAGAGGACAGCCAAAGAATAAAGGGCATGACAAATAAACCATCGTAAGAGGTGGTTTTGAAAAGTAAATATGGACACAACAACCTAAGTCAGTACCACCAGCAAAGCTGGTGGTACTGACTTTGTCCTGTGCTTTTTTATAGTAAGCATTTACCGTATACGTAAATTAGTGTAATATCCTCGTCCTTATCAACAGAACACGTATAGACCCAACCCTTTTCGGACAAGCTACCCTCATAAACATAAGAAAAAAATCAGAAAGTGCAGGAGATCATAAACAGTATTATTATTTTCAAGGAGGGAAAAACTTATGCTACGTTATCTGCCTGTTCGAAAAGTTCATGCAAGACAGGTCCTTGATTCCAGGGGGAATCCTACGGTGGAAGCGGAAGTGACTGTGGGTGAAGGAATCGTGGGGATTAACGGATACACAGGAAGAGCCATGGTGCCGTCCGGAGCATCCACAGGTAAATTTGAGGCTGTGGAGCTGCGGGACGGAAACCGGGAGGAATATTTGGGACAGAGTGTGAAAAAAGCAGTGGAAAATATCAATACACGTCTGGCAGATGCCATTATCGGAGAGAATGCCCTGAACCAGGCATGGATTGATCATCTTCTGATCGAAACCGACGGAACGGAGAACAAAAGCAGCGCAGGAGCCAATGCCACGCTGGCAGTATCTCTGGCAGCAGCCCGCGCAGCAGCCGGGGCCCTTCGGCTTCCTCTTTATCAGTATCTGGGCGGCTGCCATACCATGCAGCTCCCTGTGCCGATGATGAATATTTTAAACGGGGGAAAGCATGCGGACAATACGGTAGATCTTCAGGAGTTTATGATCATGCCAACAGGAGCTTGCTGTCTGGAAAAGGGTATCCGCATGTGTGCGGAAGTCTACCAGCACTTAAAGCTTCTTCTCCGGGAAAAAGGACTCTCCACAGCAGTTGGAGATGAAGGCGGCTTTGCTCCGGATCTTTCTGATTCGGAGGAAGTGCTTACCCTGATCGTTCATGCCATAGAAAAAGCAGGATATAAACCAGGAGAAGAAATCACCATTGCCATTGATGCAGCCTCCAGCGAGCTTTATGATGAGGAAAAGGGTGTGTACTTTTTCCCTGGGGAGAGCCGCATGAAAGGAGAAAAGATCTACCGGGATGCCGGTGAGATGACAGAGTATTATGAAAAACTGGTGGAAAAATTTCCCATTGTTTCCATTGAAGACGGTCTCTGGGAGGATGACTGGGAAGGCTGGAAATATCTGACGGAACACCTGGGAAAAAAGATCCAGCTGGTAGGCGACGATCTGTTTGTCACCAATATCAAACGGCTGCACTGTGGCATCGGACTTGATGTTGCCAATGCTATCCTTATTAAAGTAAACCAGATCGGAACTCTCACGGAAACTCTGGATGCGGTGGAGATGGCTCAGCATGCCGGATATCGTGCAGTGATCTCTCACAGGTCCGGGGAAACAGAGGATTCCTTTATCGCAGATCTTGCAGTTGCCTGTGGGGCAGGACAGATCAAAACAGGCGCACCCTGCCGTTCGGACCGGAACGCCAAGTATAACCAGCTTCTGCGGATCCACGAACAGCTCGGAGCTCTTGGAAGATATAAAGATCCTTTTGTAAAAAAATCTCAGAAAAAGCCCTGCATAAAATAAACGGAAAATGGTTGAAATCCCGGTTTAGCTATGGTAAAATAACCTCTAGTTGATTAGGAGGTGTAACCGCGTGAACATTTTGAAGATTATTCTGACTGTAATTTATGCAATAGATTGTATCGCTCTGACTGTTGTCGTACTGATGCAGGAGGGCAAGCAGCAGGGTCTTGGCTCTATCGCCGGAGTAGCTGATACTTACTGGGGTAAGAATAAGGGCCGTTCCATGGAAGGTGGTCTTGTAAGAGGTACCATTATCATGGGAGTTATTTTCTTTGTACTGTCAATCGTACTGAACATTATCTGATCTGCCAGGGGCAGAACAGAAGTTGGTAACACTCTTGCTGCGTTAGCATGCAGAAGAAACTCGGATGGGGACTTCTTTTGTTAATCAGCAGGAGTGTTTTTGCGTTGATACAGGGGCACGGGTGAGCCTTCCTCCGGAAGGATAACAGGGTAAAAATGAAATATAAATATGAAACAGGAGAAAATGTGAAAAGATCGAAAAATTTTGAAAAAAGAAAAAAGTTTATAATGGAGCTTCTGGGAGATCCGCTGTATAAGCCCATGCGTCTGCGTGAGATCGCATCTCTTCTTCAGCTGGATAAGAGTGAGAAAAAAGAGCTTTTTGACGTGCTGGACGAGCTTTGCGCCCAGGGCAAGGCTGAAGTAGATAATAAAGGAAGATACAGCAAAGTTTCCGGCAAGCGCAGAGACAGACGAAAGAATAAAGAAGCTCTGAAGGCAGAAAAGCCGGAGCGTGGCCGTAAGGGAAGAGAACGCAGAGAGAAGAATCATGAGGAATATCGTTTCTCCGAGAAGGACGGAACCATCATGGAGGGAACTTTTATTGGCCATTACAAGGGCTTTGGCTTTGTGGAAGTGGAGGGTCAGGAACAGGATATTTTTATTCCGGAAAATGACACGGGAAGCGCCATGCATCAGGATAAGGTGCAGATTCTTGTACGGAACGGACATAAAGAGGGAAAACGTCAGGAAGGCGTTGTGCTGAAGGTTCTGGAAAGGGGAATGCCTTCGATCGTGGGAACATACCAGAGCAGCCGTGATTATGGCTTTGTGATCAGTGATAACCCCAAATTTTCCAAAGATATCTTTATTTCCAGAAAAAACTCCATGGGAGCAAAGGACGGAGACAAGGTAGTTGCAGAGATCACAGATTACGGTTCCAGAAACCGGAAGCCGGAAGGAAAGATCACAGAGGTGCTGGGAAACTTACGTTCACCTGGAACAGATATCCTTGCTATTGTGAAGAGCTTTAACATACCAAATGTATTTCCTGACAAAGTACTTCGTCAGGCTGACCGTGTGCCGGACCATGTACAGGAGGCGGATCTGGATGGAAGACTGGATCTCAGAGACCTTGTTACAGTCACCATTGACGGTGAGGATGCAAAGGATCTGGATGATGCCATTTCCCTGACAAAGAAGGATGGAATCTACCATCTGGGTGTGCACATCGCAGACGTGAGCAACTATGTTCAGGGCGGCAGTGCCCTTGACAGAGAGGCACTGAAGCGCGGAACTTCCGTCTATCTTGCAGACCGTGTCATTCCCATGCTCCCGGAGCGGCTTTCCAACGGTATCTGTTCTCTGAACCAGGGACAGGACCGTCTGACCTTAAGCTGTCTGATGGATGTTAATGAAAAAGGAAAGGTGATTTCCCATAAGATTGCAGAAACCGTGATCCGTGTAGATGAGCGTATGTGCTACACCGATGTAAAAAATATTCTGGAAGATACCGATGATGTGGCGAAGAAACGCTATGAAGCTCTGATCCCCATGTTTTTCCTGATGAAAGAGCTTTCCGGGATCCTGCGCAGCCGTCGGCATACAAGAGGTTCCATTGATTTTGATTTTCCGGAGAGTAAGATCATCCTGAATGCTGCAGGAAGAGCTATTGATGTGCAGCCCTATGAGGCCAATGTGGCAACCAGGATCATTGAAGATTTTATGCTTCTTGCCAATGAAACCGTGGCACAGGAATACTGTACCGGAGATTATCCCTTTGTATACAGAACGCATGAAAATCCGGATCCGGAAAAGATTGAAAGTCTTTTGATGCTTCTTCATAATGAAGGAGTCAACATACAGAAATCCGGACAGGAGATCACGCCTGGTGAGATCCAGGAGATCCTGGAAAGTATTGAGGGAATGCCCAATGAGGCACAGATCAGCCGACTGACCTTGCGTACCATGAAACAGGCAAAATATACTACGGAATGCAGCGGACATTTCGGACTTGCAGCGAAGTATTACTGCCACTTTACTTCTCCGATCCGAAGATATCCGGATCTTCAGATCCACAGGATCATCCATGACCGTCTGAGAGGCAGACTGGTAAGGGAAGGACGTACCGAGCATTACAAGGAGATCCTGGATGAAGTGGCGCGCCAGTCCAGTGTGTGCGAACGGCGTGCAGACGAAGCGGAAAGAGAATCCGATAAGCTGAAGAAAGCAGAGTATATGTCCTATCATC
Source organism: Ruminococcus sp. AF17-12 (assembly GCF_003479245.1). Classification (NCBI taxonomy): domain Bacteria; kingdom Bacillati; phylum Bacillota; class Clostridia; order Eubacteriales; family Oscillospiraceae; genus Ruminococcus; species Ruminococcus sp. AF17-12. Next base: position 42,334 of record NZ_QUGY01000017.1, on the reverse strand, counting down.
TCGGAGAGGAGTATGAGGGGATCATCTCCGGCGTTACAGGATGGGGACTTTATGTGGAGCTTCCGAATACCGTAGAAGGACTGATCCATATCAATACATTACGAGATGACTATTATGTATTTGACCAGGATGCATATGAACTGCGGGGCGACATGACAGGAAAGATCTTCCGTCTTGGGCAGAAGGTCCGTGTCCGTGTGGCAGATGCGGATAAAATGCTGAAAACCGTGGATTTTGTCCTGGCTGAGGAAGACTGAGGGAGCGCGAAATGGCAAAAAAAACAGGAATGAAACTGATCGCAAATAATAAAAAGGCTTTTCATGATTATTTTATCGAGGATACCTATGAGGCCGGGATCGCACTTGCAGGAACCGAGGTGAAATCCTTACGTTCCGGTAAATGCAGCATCAAGGAGGCCTTTGTCCGTGTGGAAAACGGAGAAGTTTATGTATATGGAATGCATATCACTCCTTATGAGAAAGGAAACATTTTTAACAAAGATCCTCTTCGTGTGCGTAAGCTTTTGCTGCATCGCTACGAGATCAATAAGATCGAAGCTAAATTAAAGGAAAAAGGATTGACTTTGGTACCACTGAAGGTTTATTTCAAGGACAGCCTGGTAAAAATAGAGATTGGCATGGCACGTGGTAAAAAGCTTTATGACAAGCGCCAGGATATTGCAAAGAAGGATCAGAGAAGAGAAGCGGAGCGAGACTTTAAAGTAAAAAATCTTTATTGATCGGCTGGTTTCAACTGAAAAAGTAAAAGTATGATAAAATGCGGGGAATGAGAAATGACAGAGGTACAGGAAAGACGTAAAAAAACGGTAGAAGCATCGATGACGGAGCAGGTTCATCTGATCATGCAGCAGCATCTGAACGGAGGCGGAAGACTTTTTGGCGGAGCACTGATGCAGTGGCTGGATGAGGTTGCCGGAGTGGTAGCTATGCGTCATGCGGAGACATATCGGGTGGTAACTGCGGCAGTGGACAATCTTCAGTTCAAGCATGCGATCTATGAGGGAGAGATCGTAGTACTTAAGGGATATGTGACTTATGTGGGAAGAACTTCCATGGAGGTCGAGATCGATACGTATGTGGAACAGCCGGATGGCATGCGTCATACTGTAAACCGGGCATTTTTTGTGATGGTGGCTGTAGATGAAGACCAGAAACCGATCCAGGTGCCGGAACTGATCATTACCACAGAAGCGGAAAAAGCCCGGAATGAAGCTGCGAAAATGCGCCGTGATATGCGCAGACAGCGAAGGGAAAACGGGTTCTGACCTCAGCTGTTCCAATTTTTGACATAGTTTAAAATATCTAAAGATTCTGTGAAATTCAGAACGGTCAGGTTGACAAGAAAGTGATACTCTGTAATAATAGAAAAGGAAAACCTGACAGCGAATAGGACCATTTTATATGGAGGAGATATAATGAAAAAACGTTATTTGATTCTTGCCGGAATTCTTGCAGCGAGCATGCTTGCAGCCGGTTGCGGAAAGAAGAACTCTGTGGCACCGGAGCAGAAGGTGGAGGCAACGGCAACCCCGACGGTAACGGAAGCTGCGAAAACGGATGTGGTGGAGATGCAGACCTCTACGGATGAAACAGCAAATATCAAGAACGTAATGGGAACCAAGAGTGAGACCACTACCAGTATTGTATTTACCAATAAGATGAATTCCACGATTTCTGCAATTTATGTCCGTCCTACCAGAGATGATGGCGATGACAGTGATGAGACCTGGGGAAGCGATCTTGTAAATGGTAAATTCACACTGGCTTCCAACGACAAGGCTGTTTATTATATGGAGAAGAGCCAGAAGGACGATAACGGAGATACAGCAACAAGCTTTGATGTAAGGATCACATTTTCTGACGAAGAGCAGAATGAATGTTTCTTCCGCCAGCTGCCGCTTCTGACGATCTCACAGCTGAGTCTTTGTATGGATGGTGAGGGTGAAGACGGAATCCCATATGCTACATATCTGGCGAGCGGAAGCACCAAGGAGGTGTCTACCCTGAAGGATGTAAAGGCAAGGCTTGGCATTGAGGATGACAGTGAAAGTGACAGTGACAGTACAGATTCTTCAGACAGTACGGCTGTGACTCCGACTCCGGAGAGTTCTGATGATAATGGAGACAGTACAGACAGCAGTTCGTCCGGCAGTTCGGACTCCACATCCACACCGGATCCAACATCTGCACCAGCTTCCTCTGATTCTTCCGATGCGGATCCTACGGAAGCACCATCCGGCGAGGATGATCCGGCATCTGTAGCAGCAAGATATATCGGTCAGTCCATGTCTGAGCTTGAGAATGCATGCGGCAGCCCAAATGGCAGTGATTATGAGGACGAGCCGGAGTCCGGTAAGACAGGTTATTATTATTATGATACGTTTACGGTATCCACAACTTTTGACAATGACGGCAATGAAGTTGTATCCGGCGTATGGTAAAGGAGAATAAACATATGAAAAGAGTGTTACTGAAATTAAGCGGAGAGGCTCTTGCAGGAGAGCAGAAGAGAGGCTTTGATGAAGCAACTGTTACAGAGGTTGCCAAACAGATCAAGACGATCGTGGATGAAGGACTTCAGGTTGGTATCGTGATCGGAGGTGGAAACTTCTGGAGAGGACGTACCAGCGGAGCCATGGACAGAAGCAAGGCGGATCAGATCGGCATGCTTGCTACTATCATGAACTGTATCTATGTGTCTGACATCTGCAGATATGTGGGACTTAAGACAGAGGTGTTTACCCCGTTTGTATGTGGTGCATTTACCACACTTTATTCCAAGGATGCTGTAGAAGAGAGCTTCGCAGAAGGAAAGGTTGTATTCTTTGCAGGTGGTACCGGCCATCCGTATTTCTCTACAGATACAGCTACTGTACTTCGTGCTGTTGAGATCGGCGCAGATGCCATTCTTCTTGCCAAGGCTGTTGATGGAATCTATGACAGTGATCCGAAGGTAAATCCGGATGCCAAGAAGTATGATGAGATTTCCATCGATGAAGTAGTTGCAAAGAAGCTGGCAGCTATGGATCTTACCGCTTCCATCATGTGTATGGAGCAGAAGATGCCGATGCTGGTATTCGGTCTTGATGAAAAGGACAGCATCGTCAATACCGTACATGGCAAGTTCTCCGGAACAAAGGTGACCGTGTGATCAAAAGGGAATAATAAAAAAAACCATACAGGGAGATATGTGAAATGGATGAGAGAATTCAGGTATACGAAACAAAAATGGGAAAAACACTGAATGCTTTGGAGAGTGAGCTGACAACCATCAGAGCCGGCCGTGCAAACCCGCATATTCTTGACAAACTTACCGTAGATTATTATGGAGCACCGACTCCGCTCCAGCAGGTTGCAAACATTTCTGTACCGGAGGCACGTATGATCCAGATCCAGCCGTGGGAATCCAGCATGATCAAAGCGATCGAGAAAGCGATCCTTTGCTCTGATCTGGGATTAAACCCGAGCAACGATGGAAAAATGATCCGTCTTGTTTTCCCGGAGCTTACCGAGGAGCGTCGTAAAGAGCTGGTGAAGGACGTTAAGAAAAAAGGCGAGGGTGCCAAGGTTGCAGTAAGAAATATCCGTCGTGATGCCAACGATGCATTTAAGAAACTTGCAAAACAGGATGTTTCTGAGGATGAGATCAAAGAGCTTGAGGATCAGATCCAGAAACTTACAGATAAGTACATCAAGGAAGTTGACAAGGCGATCGAGAACAAGTCTAAAGAGATTCTGACTGTATAATTGTAAGAAATACGAGGATAGAGAGGGCTTCTTTGAAGAAGCTCTCTTTCTGTATGGAGGAGATTTATGAACGTACCAAATCATATCGCGATCATTCTGGACGGAAACGGACGTTGGGCAAAGGAACGAGGAATGCCGAGAACCTACGGACATGTAAAGGGATGCGCCAATCTTGAAAACATTTGTTATGATATCAAAGACCTTGGGGTGAAATATCTTACGGTTTACGCTTTTTCCACAGAAAACTGGAAACGATCCAGAGAAGAAGTGGAAGCACTGATGAAACTGTTCCGCGGTTATCTTAAGAAATGTATCAAGATTTCCAAGAAAAATAATATGAAGATGAAAGTCATCGGAGATGTTACTGCCTTTGCACCGGATATCCAGCAGAGTGTCCGGGAACTGGAGGAATATTCCAAAGATTTTGACGGTATTTATTTTCAGCTGGCATTAAATTACGGAAGCCGTGATGAGATCCGCCGTGGAATGCAGAAGATGGCACAGGATGTAAAAGACGGAAAAGTTGAGCCGGATGGCATTACAGAAGATACGATTGAGAGCTATCTGGATACTGCAGGTGTACCGGATCCGGATCTTTTGATCCGCACAAGCGGTGAGCAGCGGCTTTCCAATTTCCTGCTTTGGCAGCTTGCCTATTCCGAGTTTTATTTTACACCGGTTGCATGGCCGGATTTCAATAAAGAAGAGCTGATCAAAGCCATCGAGAAATACAATCAGAGAGACAGACGCTACGGTGGCGTCAAGGAGGAGTAGATCATGTTTAAGACAAGACTGATAAGTGGTATCGTCCTTGTCATTATTGCCCTGGCAACTATCATTTCCGGAAGCTGGATCTTATTTTTTACACTTCTGGCTGTTTCACTGATCGGAATGAGAGAGCTTTACAAGGTAATGAAGGTAAGCGATGAGCATGTTACTGTGCTGGAACTTGTAGGATATCTTGGAGCAGTGCTTTATTATATTGCCATGAAAGCTGATTTTGGAAATTACGGAACAATGGCGATCATCATCAGTATGATCCTGATCCTGTTTGTTTATGTATTCGGTTATCCGAAATACCATGCAGAACAGGTGATGGCAGCATTTTTTGGAGTTGTATATGTTGCTGTGATGCTTTCCTTTATCTATCTTACCAGAAGCCTTCCGGACGGAAAATTCCTGGTATGGCTGATATTCCTGTGCTCCTGGGGATGTGACACCTGTGCTTACTGTGTGGGAATGCTTATCGGAAAGCATAAAATGGCGCCGGTTTTAAGCCCGAAGAAATCCATCGAGGGAGCTGTAGGAGGCGTTGCGGGAGCGGCGCTTCTTGGAGTGATTTATGCAGCAGCAACACAGGGAAAAATGGCTGAGTATGCCTTGATCTGCGCAGTTGGAGCTCTGATCTCCATGGTGGGTGATCTGGCTGCATCTGCGATCAAAAGAAACCAGAACATCAAGGACTATGGAAAGCTGATCCCGGGCCATGGAGGAATCCTGGACCGTTTTGACAGTGTGATCATCACAGCCCCTGTTATTTACTATCTTGCAAAAATGATTCTTGGAATTTAGGAGACATTAAAATGAAGAATATTGCAATCTTAGGTTCTACCGGCTCCATCGGGACCCAGACACTGGATGTGGCAAGAAAAAACGAAGACCTTCGGGTTGTTGCAGTCAGTGCAGGCAAAAGTGTGGAGAAGCTGGAAGAGCAGATCCGTGAGTTTCATCCGCTTCTGGCAGCAGTCTGGGATGAAGAAGCAGCCCGGGATCTGAAAACGCGTATTGCGGACACGGATACAAAGGTAGTCAGCGGAATGGAGGGACTTCTGGAGCTTGCGTCCATGCCGGAATCAGAAATTCTTGTCACTGCGATCGTGGGAATGATCGGGATCCGTCCTACCATGGAGGGAATCCGTGCCGGAAAGGACATTGCCCTGGCAAATAAGGAAACCCTTGTCACAGCCGGTCATCTGATCATGCCCATGGCAAAGAAATATGGCGTATCTATCCTTCCGGTAGACAGTGAACACAGCGCTATTTTCCAGGCTATCCACGGAGAAGAAAACAAAGAGATCCACAAGCTTCTGATCACGGCATCCGGTGGTCCCTTCCGCGGACGTACCACAGAAGAGCTGCGAAGGGTCACTGTTGCAGATACTCTGAAGCATCCAAACTGGGTAATGGGACGAAAGATCACCGTAGATTCCGCAACCCTGGTAAACAAAGGGCTGGAAGTTATGGAAGCCAAATGGCTGTTTGACATGGATCTGGATCATATTCAGGTGGTGGTGCAGCCGCAGAGTATCATCCATTCCATGGTGGAGTTTAAGGATGGTGCGATCATGGCACAGCTTGGAACTCCGGATATGAGACTTCCGATCCAGTACGCTCTGTACTATCCGCACAGACGATATCTGGACGGAGACCGCCTTGATTTCACGAAGCTTCATGAGATCACATTTGAGGTTCCGGATATGGAGACATTCCGGGGACTTCCTATGGCGATCCAGGCATCCCGGGAGAGCGGAAGTATGCCGACTGTCTTTAATGCAGCCAATGAGCTTGCAGTAAAGAAATTCCTGGAGGAAAAGATCGGCTTTCTGGATATTTATGAGATTATTGCACAGTCTATGGAAAGACATAAAAAAATCGCACATCCGGATCTGGATGAGATCCTTTCTGTAGAGCAGGATACTTATCAGTGGATCGAAAGCAGGTGGTAAATTGAAATTTGTGATTGCTGTAATTATTTTCAGTGTTGTGATACTGATCCATGAGCTGGGACATTTTCTTCTGGCAAAAAAGAACCATATCGAGGTATTGGAATTTTCTCTTGGTATGGGACCCAGGATCATAAGTACGGTAAAGGGCGGCACACGTTATTCCGTGAAACTGTTTCCTCTTGGAGGTTCCTGCGCCATGGCCGGAGAGGATGCGGAAGATGACAGTCCGGGAACCTTTAATTCGGCTCCTGTGTGGGGCAGGATCGCAGTGGTTGCTGCAGGTCCGATATTTAATTTTCTGCTGGCATTTGTTTTGTCTGTGATCATTGTAGGCTGTATGGGCTATGATCCGGCAACCGTATTGGAAGTAACCCAAAATTCTGCTGCGGAAAAGGCAGGATTGAAAAAGGGTGATGTGATCACGGAATATCAGGGCTATCATATTGATCTGGGGAAAGATCTTTATGTATATTCGTATCTCAACGAACTGAAAGAGGGAGATACCATCCGGCTGAAAGTAAAACGTGATGGAAAGGAACAGGAGATTTCCTATAAACCAGATGTAAATGTGCGGTATCTTCTTGGCTTTAACCGTTCCGATGTAAATTCCATGACAGTGGAATCACTGATCAAGGGAATGCCACTGGAAGAGGCAGGTCTGGAAGCCGGCGATGTGATCACGAAGATCAATGGTGTGGAGGTCCCGGATGGAAATGCATATGAAAAATACATCGAGGAGCATCCGTTATCCAAGAAACCTGTGACAATCACCTATGAGCGTAACGGACTGGAATATGAGGCAGAGATAACACCAAGGGAATACAGAACACCGGTTTCCGGTTTCGGATATAACACATACAGTGAAAAAACTTCCGGCTTTAATGTTCTGAAATATGGTGCTGTGGAAGTGAAATACATGATCCGTACTACGATCTTAAGCCTGAAAGAGCTTGTGACCGGTCACCTTGGAATGAAAGACTTAAGTGGTCCTGTGGGTATTGCGGATGCCATTGGCGACACTTACGAACAGTCCAAGAGTGAGGGAACGCTGATGATCTGGATGAATTTGTTGAATATGGCAGTTCTTCTTTCTGCAAACCTGGGAGTGATGAACCTTCTTCCTCTTCCTGCGCTGGATGGAGGAAGGCTGGTATTTCTGGTGGCAGAAGCGATCCGGAGAAAACCGGTAAACCGTCAGGTAGAAGGCATGATCCATTTTGCGGGGCTGATGCTTTTGATGGCGTTGATGGTTATCGTTATGTATAATGATATTCTGAAGATATTCTGAAGATATTCTGATATCTGGCGGAAGAAGGTAAATATCAAGTGTTACTGAGAACGGAGTGAACAATAACTATCAAGTGCTGTATGATCTGTGAGTAGATGATACAGCACTTTTTTTGTGCAGATATTTATTATATAATAAAGGCATCAGAGTAAAGGGGGATATGTAAATTTGAAAAAGGATATTTTAATACTGGCGGCATTGATAGCAGTTGTTATAGCAGTTCCTTTTCTGGCTACAAAGGCAGAAGAGGCAATCCAGATCAAAAATGAGGAATTTAAGGAAAAACAGAACAGGGAATGTTATGAAAAAGCGGAAGAATGCATGGATGCAGGCAAATATGATGATGCGATAGAGCTGCTGGAAAAACTTCCGGGATATTATGAGGATGTAAAATATATTATCCAATATGCAAAGTTTTGCGATGCTGTTCAGAATGGAGAAGGAATTGAGGAGCTGCATAAGCTTATATGGTATGTTCCAAAGGGAGATGAGTACAGTAGCAAATATATAGAAGAAATGAGGAAGGCCCAGAAAGATACAGAAGAACAATACAAAAAATATATGGCACAGAAGGAAAAAGAAGAGGAAGAAAGAATGCGAAAGGAGGATGAGCCATATAAGGGAATGAAAGAAAAATACATAAACATTACGCTTCTGGGAAGGGCAAAAGAGAAAAGAACAGAACATTACTGGCGGGACACACCGGGAAAAAGAACACAGGACATTCAGTACAGATATATGTGGTATAACAGCAATGGAGCAAAAAAATTCATGGCAGTCTGCAGAAACGGACGGGTCAGCAGTGTAGTGGAATTTGTTTCATCCACAACATCCGGGAAAAAAACTTACCGTGGAAATACCAGCAGGAATAATGACAGAAAAGATATGTACGATGTGCAGGATTATGATGATCCGGAAGATTTTTATTATGATCATGCAGATGAGTTTGATGATATCCAGGATGCGGAAGATTACTGGGAGGAAGCACAGTAGGAGATATGGCATTTTGAGATTCTGTACATATACTAGCAGAGAACCAGTGTGCTTTCAGGCACAAAAAGGAGCCTCTGTTTATGAAAAATCATTCTTATATTTCCATGCAGCAGGATATGCCGGATCAGGGACAGCTGCAGGTGACGGTGCTGGACAGTGCCAGTAACCGTCCGGTGGAAAATGCTACAGTGCGGATCTCGTACACAGGAGTCCCGGATAATGTGATCGAAGAAATCCGTACGGATTCCTCCGGAAAAACGCCCATGCTGGAGCTAGCAGCTCCTCCACTGGAATACAGCATGAAACCGGTGGAGCAGCAGCCTTATGCAGAATATACAGTTCGGATCAGTGCAGAAGGTTTTACACCAAAAGAAGTTGCCGGGACAGAAGTTCTTCCCCATTCCATTGCCAGGCAGGGAGCATCCCTTAGCAGACAGCAGGGTAGTGGAGAGGACTATCAGCGGATCGTCATCGGACCCCATACGCTTTTTGGGGAATATCCTCCCAAAAATCCGGAAGCAGAGATCAAGCCGATAAATGAAACCGGCGAGATCGTATTAAACAAAGTGGTGATCCCGGAGTATATCGTAGTCCACGACGGGCCAATAGGGGATACCTCTGCACAGGATTATTATGTAAGATATAAGGATTATATCAAAAACGTGGCCAGCAGTGAGATCTACGCAACTTGGCCGGAGGACACGATACGTGCCAATGTTCTGGCAATCATGTCGTTTACTCTGAACAGAGTTTATACAGAGTGGTACCGGAATAAGGGTTATGATTTCACCATTACATCCTCCACAGCATACGACCACAAATGGATCCATGGCAGGAATATTTTTGAGAGTATCGACCGGATCGTGGATGAACTTTTTGAAAACTACCTTTCCAGACCGGATGTACGTCAGCCGATCCTGACCCAGTACTGTGACGGACACCAGGTGCAGTGCAGGAACCGGGGATGGATGACCCAGTGGGGAAGCAAAGCTCTGGGAGATCAGGGATATTCCGCAATTGAGATCCTGCGGAGCTTCTATGGAAACGATATGTATATCAATGTGGCGGAAGCAGTTTCCGGGATTCCCGCGTCCTGGCCGGGATATGACCTGACTATCGGTGTTACCGGAGAAAAGGTACAGCAGATCCAGGAACAGCTTAATGCCATAGCAAAAGCCTATCCTGCCATCCCGTCAGTGACTGTGGATGGTATTTATGGTCCGGCTACTGCTGCATCTGTAAAAAAATTCCAGAATATATTCGGGCTTCCTGCATCCGGAGTGGTGGATTATCCAACCTGGTATAAGATACAGGACATTTATGTAGCAGTGACCAGGATAGCGGAGCTGCAGTAAATATAAAAATAATAAAAATGTTCCTGGCCATTTTCGGAGTGATCTGATCGGGGCTGGGAGTGTAATGCGTGAACATGATTTCAGAAAAAGTGTTTGACGTTTCAGAATAAACCAAGTATAATGGCTGTTTGTATCTTTGAACGTAAATTGTAAAGAGATTGCGTTTATGAGCATGTGAAAAAAGCGAAATGAGAATGTCTGTTTTACAAAAGGAGTGATGAAAATGACATTTTATCAGGAACTGCAGTTAAGCTCAACCGGATCAAAACAGCTGATCAGAAATACCACAGACAAAAAGGAGAAAAGAAGGCATATTCTGATCTATAATTTTAAAGTGTATCTTGTCATGGCATTTTGTGTGGCGGTTGTGACATTGTACAGTAAGATAACCGGCAATGACAACAGTGTTGTAGGAGTAACCGTACTACTGGCAGTGCTGGTTTTAAGACAGGCGGATTTCGGAATCCGGACGTCCCACGGATTGTTGTCCATTGCCGGGATTTTCTGTATTCTGATCGCAGGACCGAGATTATCCAATATGGTTTCACCGGTACCGGCATTTTTTGTTAATGCGATAAGCATCCTGTTACTGATGATCCTGGGATGTCATAATGTAATTATGTATAACCATTCCACATTTGTTCTCGGATATCTGCTTCTGATGGGATATGACGTAACCGGAAAGGCGTATCTGCTTCGTGTAGAGGGGCTTTTGGCCGGAATGGTTCTCTGCATGGTAGTTTTTTATAAGAATCAGAAAAACCGCCCGTATCGCAGGACGTTTCTGGACCTGTTCCGGGAATTTGACCTGCATTCTGCAAGAGGCAGGTGGTATTTAAGACTGACGCTGATCGTTTCCAGCGCTATGCTGATCATGTCTCTTTTGGGACTTCCAAGAGCAATGTGGGCCGGAATTGCCTGTATGTCCGTGTGTCTGCCGTTTACCGCGGATTGCAGGGGAAGAGCCGGAAAAAGAGCTATGTTCAACATCGTTGGCTGTATTCTGTTTGCAGTGCTTTATCTGATACTTCCGGAATCTATGTATCCCTATATTGGAATGATCGGAGGAATCGGTGTGGGATATTCCGCAGGTTATGCGTGGCAGACTGCATTTAATACATTTGGAGCACTGTCCATTGCATCAGGACTGTTTGGAATGCCGGCAGCAGTGCTGCTCCGTATTGGAGCCAATGTATTTAGTTCAATTTATACGATGCTCGCAAATAAGCTTGGGGATAAGCTTGTGCAGCATATGTGGGTACGAAAGAGTGCAGAAATCTGAGATATTGCCCTGAAAAAAGTTTTGCCGTATAATGGGTAATAGCATAACAGCCTGGATATTACCGGGCCGACAGAGGAGAAGATTATGTACGAAGAAACAACAGAAAAACTGCTGGAATTTATCAGTAAAAGTCCTACAGCCTTTCAGGCGGCAGAGGAAACAAGAAGACGTTTTTTGGAGGAAGGCTTTACAGAATTGAAGGAAGAGGAGCGCTGGGAGCTGGAAAAGGGCGGAAAATATTTTGTCATGAGAAATCATTCCGCGATCATCGGATTTTCCATTCCTGTCAATGACTGCAGGAGATATCATATCATTGCAAGTCACAGTGACTCTCCGTCTTTTAAAATAAAAGAAAATCCGGAGATGTCTGTAAACGGAGCTTATGTGAAACTGAATGTGGAGCGGTACGGAGGAATGATCCTTTCTACCTGGTTTGACCGTCCCCTTTCTGTGGCAGGCCGCATGATCGTCCACAAAAACGGAAAAATTCTGGAAAAGCTTGTAGATATTGATAGAGATCTGGTCATGATCCCGAGCCTTGCGATCCATATGAACCGAGATATTAACGGAGGCTATCATTATAATGTCCAGAAGGATATGCTTCCATTGTACAGTAGCAGTGGCGAAAAAGGAAACTTCATGCGGATGCTGGCAGAAGAGGCAGAGATCCGTCCGGAGGATATCCTGGGCCATGATCTGTTTCTCTATAACCGGATGCCCGGAACGATCTGGGGGTCCAGGAATGAGTTTGTTTCCAGTCCAAGATTAGATGATCTGCAGTGTGCTTTCGCTTCAATGGAAGGCTTTCTTCAGGCAGATAAGAAGAAGGTCATTGCAGTCCACTGTGTACTGGATAATGAAGAAGTGGGAAGCACTACCAGGCAGGGAGCTGCATCCACATTTCTTAAAGATGTACTGTTTCGTATCAATCTGGCCCTTGGCGGAGATCAGGAAAGTTATCTGATGGCCCTTGCAGAGAGCTTTATGATCTCTGCGGACAATGCACATGCATTACATCCGAATTATACAGACAAGGCAGATCCTGTAAACCGTCCGGTAATGAACGGTGGAATTGTGATCAAATATAATGCCAATCAGAAATATTGTACCGATGGGATTTCCACAGCAATCTTTAAGGAACTCTGCAGAGAAGCAGATGTGCCATATCAGACATTTGTGAACCGTTCCGATATTGCCGGTGGTTCCACTCTGGGAAATATTTCCAATACCCAGGCGGCCATAAATACGGTCGATATCGGTCTGCCGCAGCTGGCGATGCATTCCGCTTATGAAACAGCCGGAGTGAAAGATACGGAAAGCCTGATCCGTGCGGCAAAGGTATTTTACAGGTGATATCGGAGGACAGGAAAATGAGCAGAAAAGCAGTATTTTTTGATGCGGACGGAACAGTCTGTGATATGAAAAAAGGAGTGCCGGACAGTGCCATAGAAGCCATCCGTGCGCTGGTAGATAACGGACATGAAGCGTGGCTCTGCACAGGAAGAAGTCGTGCGTTTGTATCCTGGTATCTGGAGCAGATCCCTTTTACGGGAATGATCAGTGCCTGCGGATCCACCATTGAGAAGGACGGGAAGAGACTTTTTAATAAAGAGATGACGCCGGAGGTTGCAAAGCTTTCTGTGGAGGTTCTCAGAAAATACGGACTGATCCCGGTAATGGAAGGCGCGGATTTTATGTATTATGACAAAGAGGAGTATACCGATGAAGTGAACTGGTATGCCAGTCTGATCACAGAATCCCTGGGCGATAAATGGAGGCCTATCCGTGGAAATGAGGATTGTATGCGGATCAATAAGATCAGTGCAAAAATGACTGAGGGATGTGATGCGGAGGCAGCGTTATCCATTTTATCAGAATACTATGATATCATCCGCCATGAAGGCAGCAGTTCGTTTGTGGGAAATACCATTGAACTGGTGCCAAAGGGCTTTAACAAGGCTGTTGGGATCGCAGCTGTGATCCGCCTGTTTGATATTCCGTGGGAGAATACCGTTGTTTTTGGAGACAGCAACAATGATCTTGCCATGTTTGAATACGCTGCAACAAAGGTTGCCATGGGAAATGCTTCTCCGAAGATCAAAGAACTGGCAGATTATGTTACGTCTGACATGTTCCACTACGGCATTCGGGATGGCTTGAAATATCTGAAGCTGATCTGAGAGAATGCTTCGTTTGTTTTGTAGGCTATGAGATTGTAAGAACAGAAACATCCACATCAGAAATGATAGCTTTATGTGAATATGCTTTTATAAAAAAATGCTGTAAGAACCAGAAATCATAGTTCTTACAGCATTTTATGTTACAGATTTTTCCGGGTAGATAATATGCAGAAGCTGCAATATCAGATCAGTCCCAGACCTTTGCAGATAAACAGCCAGAGTGTCAGGGTAAAGGCACTGAATAATGTGGTAAGAAGCACGACTCCCGAAGAAAAAGAGCCCTCATGTCCCATGTTTTTTGCCATGACAAAGCAGGTAACGGTGCTGGCAGACCCCAGCATGATAATGATGGAAACCAGCTTGTCCTTTGTAAAACCGCAACGGATGGCAAGAGGAAGAAAAAGTGCTTCATAACCGACAAGTTTCATAAATGTACAGGCAACAGATGCTTTCAGCCGGGAAAAGGCTTTTCCGAAGTGCAGAGATCCGCCCATAGCCATGAGGCCAAGAGGCGTGGCGGTTTTTGCAAGATTGCCTGCCGTAGAGTCCAGGATCTTCGGAAATGGAAGACGAAGAAAGGACCAGAGTGTACCGGCTGCAATGCCGAGAATGATGGGATTGGTGACAATTCCCTTTAAAGTGCGCTTCAGAACGGTACCATCTATTTTTCCCTGACCTGGTTTAAAGACAGAGAGAACTACAACAGCCATTACATTGTAAAGAGGGACGCTGGCAATGATCATCAGTGGTGCCATACCTGCATTTCCGTAAAGGTTCTGGATAATGGCGATACCAAGGATCGCTGCGCTGCTGCGGTAGGATGCCTGGATAAACTCGCCCCGGATATCGGAAGGGTGGAGAAAACGGGACAGGAGCACGGAGATCATAATACTGAGCGATGTGATCGCAAAACAGAAAAGAATCATCTTGGGATCCCAGGCCTCATAGATATCGATTTTAGCGATGTCCTGAAACAGAAGCACAGGCAGGGGGATGACAAACACAAATTTGTTCATACGATTGACAAATGTTTCATCAAACAGTCCGATCCTCCGGAAAAAATATCCCAGGAGCAGCGTAAGAAAGATGGGCACGGTAACATTCAGACAGAAAATAAGATTGTCCATAAAAGAAAGCCTCCCTGTGGTAAAATTTCTCTGTTTATTATATTCAAACTACGAAAATTGTCAAACGAGGTATACGGGACTGGAGATTTCTGGTATGATAAAAAGTGTTGCGAAGAAAGCAGCACAGGGGTTGAGAAGGAGAAAGGAAAGAAAATGAGATACGGAAAAATACGGATCGAAGATGGCTTTTTTGTGTTTACCAGACATATGATGCTCAACAGTCTTCCGTGTAAAGATATTCTCTGGGCGTACATGCGCCGTGAGGGAACCGATAAAACCGGTGAAAAGCAGCTGATCATCAATTATCTGGTGATCATAACCAGACGTCAGAAGCGTTATAAATTTGATATGACAGAGCAGGAGGTACAGGATTGCCTTCAGCTTCTTAAAGTACTGAATCCGGATCTTGCGGTTGGTTTTCCAAAAGGAAGCAGGCTTCCGCTTCAGAATCTTCCGAATACAAGAGATCTGGGTGCATTGATGACAGTAGACGGTTCGCATATTCTTCCCAGAAAACTTTTGCGCAGCGGAGAAATCTATCATGCTTCTGCTGCAGACAACCGGATCCTTTCAGAAGAATATAATGTAAAAACAGTGATCGATTTCCGGTCAGCTGCAGAAGTAAAGAAAAAACCGGATGATATCATGGCAGGAGTGGAGTATTATCACATTCCAATCCGGGATGAGGACAGCAGTGGAAACAGCTTTTTTGAACATGTGATGTCCTGCTATGGTGATGTAGACCGGTATATGCAGGACTGGTACCGGAATTTCGTTACGGATGAGTATTCTCTGAAGCAGTATGCACGTTTTCTGGATGTCCTGCTTCATGTAAAGAATGGAGCTGTTGTTTTTCACAGTGCCACAGGAGAAGACCGGACAGGAGTCGGAACAGCACTTTTGCTCTTTGCTTTGGGTGTACCTAAGGAAACGATACGAAGGGATTATATGCGGTCGAATCCATGTCTGGAAGATGAACTGAAATATATGCGCAGGCTTTACCGGGCAGACTGGCCGGAAAACAGCCGGAAGCTTGCAGATCTGAAAGCCTTCTATCAGGTGAAGGAGTCCTATATCAATACAGTTTTTGATGTCATCGAAAAAGAAAACGGAGGAATTGAAAGATTCCTTCGAAAAAAACTTTATCTGACACCAAAGGCATCCGAGGAGCTTAAGAAAAAATATCTGATCTGAGGATAAAAACATTTCTTATCAGCCTGAAGGGATTTTGCAGGAAATTTTGATTGACAAAATTTTCGAAGTTGTTATAATGGTAAGAAAGCAAGGGTTTATTAGATTAAAGCGTTAACTGACGAAGTCGGTTTTCTATACATAAAAGTGTTGAAAGCAGGTGTATTATGGAAAAGAGAATACTATCCATCCTTGTGGATAATACCTCCGGAGTCCTTAGCCGTGTGGCTGGTCTTTTCAGCCGCCGTGGATATAATATTGACAGCATTACCGCAGGAGTGACTGCAGATCAGAGATATTCCCGTATGACAGTTGTCTGTGAGGGAGATGATCAGATGCTCCAGCAGATCACTAAGCAGCTGGCGAAGCAGGAAGATGTACGGGATGTTAAGGTCCTTGAACAGGACGACAGCGTTGCCCGTGAGCTGATGCTCGTCAAGGTTGCTGTGAAGCCGGAACAGAGACAGGGAGCTCTTTCTGTTGCAGATATCTTCCGTGCCAAGGTGGTGGATGTAAGTAAGGATTCTCTTATTATGGAGATGACCGGAAGCCAGAACAAGCTGCAGGCGTTTGTGGAGCTGATGGCTGACTATGAGATCCTTGAGCTTGCAAGAACAGGAATCACAGGTCTGTCACGAGGCAGTGACGATGTCCGGTACCTGTAAAAATTTTTACATATGTTTGCTAGGAGAGCAGCTACTCTCTTAACGATAAATAATTTTTATGAAGAAGATGTTGTAAACATCAGAGGAGGAAAGTAAAATGGCAAATAAGATTTTTTACCAGGAAGACTGTAATCTCGGATTATTAGATGGTAAGACAATTGCGATTATTGGATACGGAAGCCAGGGACATGCACATGCACTGAACCTTAAAGAGTCCGGATGTAATGTAATCATCGGTCTTTACAAAGGAAGCAAATCCTGGAAAAAAGCTGAGGAGCAGGGCTTCGAGGTATATACATCTGCTGAAGCAGCTAAGAAAGCAGATATCATCATGATCCTGATCAACGATGAGAAACAGGCTGCACTTTACAAGAAGGATATCGAGCCGAACCTTGAGGAAGGCAACATGCTTATGTTCGCTCATGGCTTCAACATTCATTTCGGATGCATCAAACCACCAGCATATGTTGATGTTACAATGATCGCTCCGAAAGGACCTGGACATACAGTAAGAAGCGAGTATCAGGCTGGTAAAGGTGTTCCTTGTCTGATCGCTGTAGAGCAGGATGCTACAGGTAAAGCTCAGGATATCGCACTTGCATATGCACTTGGAATCGGCGGAGCAAGAGCTGGTGTTCTTGAGACAACATTCCGTACAGAGACAGAGACAGACCTCTTCGGTGAGCAGGCTGTACTTTGCGGTGGTGTTTGCGCACTTATGCAGGCTGGTTTCGAGACACTTGTTGAAGCTGGTTATGACCCAAGAAACGCATACTTCGAGTGTATCCATGAGATGAAACTGATCGTTGACCTGATCTACCAGTCAGGATTCGCCGGAATGAGATATTCTATCTCCAATACAGCTGAGTATGGCGATTACATCACAGGACCGAAGATCATCACAGAGGATACAAAGAAAGCAATGAAGAAAGTTCTTTCCGATATCCAGGATGGTACATTCGCAAAAGAGTTCTTACTCGACATGTCCGATGCAGGTGCACAGGTACACTTCAAGGCTATGAGAAAATTAGCTTCTGAGCATCAGTCTGAGAAAGTCGGCGAAGAGATCCGTAAACTCTACAGCTGGAACGGCGAGGATAAGCTTATTAATAACTAAGCAAAATTTATTGCAGGTGCAATAAATTTTGCGCTACTCGAACGAAGCGCAGCGAAGTTTGAGTCAAAGAAGTCACACACGTAATACAGTGGTAGGAAACTTTTTTGAAATTTAAAAATCCCATCTGGTCGCAATGATCAGATGGGATTTTTTTTCATTCCTTTATTTATCCGGATGCCCTGTTTCATCATCAAAAAATGGCGCGATCAAAGCCGAATCAGTATCTTTCTGTCTGCATACAAACCCGATCTCACGCAGCGGAAAAGAAAATCCTACCGGTACTTCCACCAGAGTTCCTTCTTCGAGCTCTTTTTTTACAAAATCACGGATCACACATGCAATCCCAAGACCAATTTCCGCAAACTGGATCAGAAGATCCATAGTTGTTACTTCCAGAATATGACTTAATTCCACATGATGTTCTTTCAGCTGAGTGTTCACGGTCTGACGTGTAATATTGTCCTCATCCAGCATCATGAAAGTTGCTGCCTGGATCAGAGGTTCATCCGGATAGAGCTTTTTCTGATTTTCCAGATACTGCTGTGTACAGACAAAGGTATCCTGGATTTTCAAAAGAGGCTGAAAATAATATCCCCGAAGCTTCTGCGGCCGTCCGATGAGTCCCAGATCGATTTTTTCCTCATCCAGAAGCTGCAGCGTCTGATAAGTAGACTGGCAGGAAATTGTGATACGTACATGAGGAAAACGTGCAATATAGTTTTCCAGGTGGGAGAGCAGTACATATCTGGTAAGAGTAGAACTGGCGCCCAGACGCAGCTTTGGAATGTCCCGGGAACGGTTATGGCGAATGGAATTTTCTCCTTCATCCAGAAGTGAAAGAGCTTCTTTTACTTTTTCAAAAAGAAGCTCACCGTCCGGAGTCAGAGTGACACCCCGGGAACTGCGTTTAAAAAGAACGGTATCCAGATTCTGCTCCAGCTTCTGGATCGCTTTGCTGATAGCAGGCTGGCTGATATAAAGGTCCCGGGAACTGTGGGAGATACTGCCGGTACGTGCTACCGTATAAAAAATATGATAAAGAGACAGATTATCCTGCATGCAAAACCTTCCTTTCGAAAAATAGTAAGGTAATAAAGGTAATAAAAAAATCCGAAGTCATCAGACCTCGGAAATCCTTGAATTTGTTAGAAATATCGGGGCAACAGGATTTGAACCTGCGACCTCACGGCCCCCAGCCGTGCGCGCTACCAAGCTACGCCATACCCCGCAACGCATATAACTATAACATAAACGAATTGTAAATGCAACCATTTTTTGAGGAGAAAGATGGTTGTATGGATGATAATAAAGAGTGTGATCCCTTGATACTTTCATAGGCTTCACACTCTTTACATAATATGATCAGGCTGTCTGTATTGTGTTACCTGGGTCAGGTAAAATACCTCTTCCCTGAAGTACAACGACAAGAGTTTCTGTTGTGTCCTGTAAATTTTTGATATCTTTTCGGATATTCCGTTCTGCAAGCTTAACATCCAGTGAAAGGTCGTCCAGGCGTTTTCTGTTGGTATCACATTTCAGATCGATCATTTCAAGTCTGTTTTCTACCCGGTTGAAGCGGGCATCTATTTCATCAAAACGAACATCCATAGCATCAAGACGAGCGTCGATACCGTCAAAACGAACATCCATAGCATCGAGACGAGCGTCGATACCGTCGAGACGAACATCCATAGCATCGAGACGAGCGTCAATACCGTCGAGACGAGTATCCACTGCATCCAGTCTGGCGTCGATACCATCTAATCGGTTATTTATATTGCCCAGCTGGACATTGATCGGGTTTATCATACCGGCTAATAATTCCAAATCTTTCTGATCTAGCATATGCGCATCCTCCTATAAAAATTGTACCGCATATTTCTCTGTGCGGATATTGTATCATGTTTCGAGTATGAAGTCTATGAAATTATCAAAGAACAAAATGGACAGGAACAATAAGTTCTTGACTAGTATAATATATATAATAAGAAAAAACAAGACATATTTTTATATCTTTAATAATAATAGAAAATGCAGGCGAACTACCTGAAGAATAAAAAAAGGAGGCCGGGAGTTGTGCGGACTCCCGGCAAAAAAGTATGAAAAAGAAAAAGATTGTTTAGCATTTGCTATCTACAGTTAATAATATAGTAAAAAAATGTGTGCATTGTGTGAAAGGAAAATGAAGAGAATGTGAAAACTGCCGCTTAATGTTAGATTAAGCGACAGTAATTTTTTCGGATTATTCTGTTGTTTGATCCAAGATTTTGAACCATATGTAATGATAACATCCGCTTTAATGCTTGTCAAGCGATCTGAAACTGCCATAGCGGTCCAATTATGTCGCTTTTTGTGCCGTTTTATGCAGCTTTTTATGTAAGTATAATTCGTTCGGCGGAGGATGTCCTGTGAAATTATACCAGTTTATTTAATTTTTCAATAATTTCTGTAAGTTCTTCTCTGGAATATCCGCCGAAGCTTACCAGCGCACGTAATGGCATGGAGTCGGTCATGGCTTCTGTCATTTCTTCAGTGATAGCTTCGGAAGCGGCTTCAGAAGAGGACTCTTCACCAACGTTCATGGCTGAGATATATTTTGCTGTCAGTTCTTTTGCTGTTTCGCTTGTTTTCGGGTTGCGGAACAGTTCGCCCAGGGTGGTGTTCATATGAACATGCATCGGAAGCTCCTGGCTGCTGTTCAGATGGATCCTGCCTTCAAGATGGATATCTCTGGAAGAGGTACCGACAAGGAGCTTATATTCGCCGCTGGCTGCGAACCAGTCGTGAAGCTCTGTATTGTACCATGCGAAGCTTCTCTTGTCCAGCTCCATGGTTACTGTTTTGGTTTCGCCTGGATTCAGGAAAACCTTTTCGAAGCCCTTGAGCTCTTTTTCCGGGCGGATTGCGGAACTGGTACAGTCTTTGACATAGAGCTGTACGACTTCTTTTCCTGCCATATTTCCTGTGTTTGTTACATCAACCAAAACGGTGATGGTGTCTTTGTCTGTAGGATTTTCATTGGAGATCTTCAGGTCGCTGCAGGCAAAGGTAGTGTAGGAGAGTCCATAGCCAAACGGATATGCTACACCCATCTCTTTTGTATCGTAGTAGCGATAGCCTACGAATACGCCTTCACGGTATTCAACCTTTTCACCGCCGCCGAAGTTCAGGTAAGATGGATTGTCGGAGAGCTTGAGCGGTATTGTCTCGGCAAGCTTGCCGCTTGGATTTACTTTTCCGTAAAGGATGTTTGCGACAGCGGTACCGCCTGCCTGACCACCGAGGTATGCTTCCAGAAGGCCTTTTATATCATTGAGCCATGGCATCTCCACGGGGGAACCGTTGTGGAGGACAATCACGGTATTCGGCTGTACTTTAAGGATCTCAGCAATGAGACGATTCTGGCATTCAGGAAGCCTCATGTGGGAACGGTCGTATCCTTCAGATTCAAAGCTGTCCGGAAGTCCGGCGAAGATCACAACCTTGTCAGCGGCGGCAGCAGTTTTGATCGCTTCAGCTGCAAGTGCGTCATCGTAGAGATTTTTGTCTGCAGGAAAACCTTCTGCATAAGTAACCTGTGCATCGGAAGGAACGGAATCCAGTGCGTTTGTGATCTTGAAGCAGTTGATATGAGAGCTTCCGCCGCCCTGGAAACGAGGCTTCTTTGCAAAACCACCGATGAAAGCAATTTTCTCGGATGCTTTCAGAGGGAGGATCTGCTCATCGTTTTTCAGAAGAACCATAGATTCTTCGGCAATGTGGCGTGCTTCTTCATGGTCTTTTTCCATGGTGAATTCCTGCGGTGCCCGGTTGTCTGCATATTCAAAAATTATGCGTAGAATGCGTTCAACAGCCTGGTCAAGAATGTCTTCCTTGAGGGAACCGTCTTTTACGGCCTGTACGATGAGGGCATCGTTGACCCCATTGGAGGAAGGCATTTCCAGCTCAAGACCTGCCTCAAGACCTTTGACGCGGTCATTGACTGCACCCCAGTCGGACATTACATAGCCCTTGAAGCCCCAGTCGCCGCGGAGAACATCTGTGAGAAGCCATTTATTCTCAGATGCGAAAGTGCCGTTGATCTGGTTGTAGGAGCACATGAAGGTGTATGGCTGAGCTTTTTTTACTGCGGTTTCGAATGCAGGGAAATAGATCTCACGTAAAGTGCGTTCATCAGCCTCGGAAGAATTGCTCATGCGGTGATATTCCTGGTTGTTTACTGCAAAGTGCTTGATAGAGGTTCCTACATGCTGGGACTGTACTCCGTTTATAAAAGCGGCTGCGATCTCACCTGCAAGATAAGGATCCTCGGAATAATATTCGAAGTTTCTTCCACAGAGAGGAGAACGTTTGATGTTTACGGCCGGTCCGAGAACTATGGATACATCGTTGGCCTGAGCTTCTTTTCCGATGGTTTTGCCCATTTCTTCCATCAGCTTGCGGTCAAAGGAGCAGGCGCTTAAAGCGGCCGGCGGGAAGCAGACGGCTTTGATGCTGTCATTCATTCCAAGATGATCGCCCTTGTCATCCTGCTTACGAAGTCCGTGAGGGCCGTCGCTGACCATTACTTCCGGGATTCCCAAGCGTTCCACATGTTTCAGATGCCAGAAATCAAGACCTGAGCACATGCCGGCTTTTTCTTCCAGTGTCATCTGGCTTACGATTTTTTTCAGATCACGTTTCATTAAAAATACCTCCGAAATGTTTTTCTTACTATGAACTATAGCATGTTTTGCTGGTAAAATATAACAAAAATTTGTTAAAAATAAAAAAATATTGCAGTTTAGCCGAATCAAGTAAGTCCCCTGCTTCAATTGCGAATATCCGCATGACCCTCACATTTTCAGGAATATAAAAACGATATGCAGGTCGATTGACAGAGCGGTGAGAGATATCTTTTTCTGGCATTTGTGGGAAGAGTGTAGTAATATAGGTAGGAATAATGACAGAGCTGCCGGACAGAAGAATGGTCGACTGTCTGGCTTATGTGAAAGGACTTATAATGAAAGACATCATATCAAGTATTATTACAAGTGTACTGACAGCTTTGTACCAGCCATTTTGGTTTTCTGTGATCCTGTCTGTGATGGTACTGTTTTTTTATCTCTTTGCCTACCATAATGAGACAGGTGGAAGGGGAATCAGGGGAGCTTTTTCCGTGTGGTGGCAGTATTTCAGAGGAAATGCTTTTTTTCGGAAGCTGTTTTTTCTGACCTTTTATACAACCATGATCTTGTTTCGCACGCTGCTGAACCGGGATATGTGGATGAATCCCCTTTCGGATGTGATGGCGAACTGGTGGATCTGGAAATATGGAGAGGATGGTACCAGATATCTCACAACTGAGTGTATTGAGAATCTGATGCTGTTCATTCCGTTCACGATCCTGCTGTTCTGGACCGCAGGAAAGAAAATATTGAAAAAAACAACATTCTTGAATATTGTGTGGACCGGACTTAAGATTACCTTTGTATTCTCACTGTCCATTGAACTTCTGCAGCTTTTCCTGAGGCTTGGGACGTTCCAGGTTTCTGATCTGACATATAATACTCTTGGAGGAGGTATTGGCGGGGCTGTGTACTGGATTGGTCATCAGCTTTCAGTCAGGCGGGGAGCCGAATAATGTCTGCCGCAGATAGCAGGAAGACAGAGAAACGGATCAGCCCGGATTGCTGTTCGTGAGTGATGCACTGAAATTTTTGCGCGGTGCATCGTTAAAATTTCGTTGACAAATCTTCCATAACGTGTTAACCTAATACCAGTTTCAAAAAGAAAATGCGTAGATGAGGAATAGTACACAAGAGAACGGAGCACAGAGAGCTGCTGGCCGGTGAGAAGCAGCGGAAGGGATTTGTGGAACTCGCCTCGGAGCATCTGCCTGAAATCTTTATATATTATATAAGAGAGTAGACGCAGACGGTGTCCGCCGTTATCCGGAGAGGATATAAGGATGTATATACATTCCGTATCTGTCAAGTGTGTGAATTTTTATTCATGAAATAAGAGTGGTACCGCGTAGGACAGCAGTTGTCTTTCGTCTCTTGCAGAATCTGCAGAGTCGGAAGATTTTTTTTATGTCTTTATATCAAAAACAGAAACCAAAGAGAAATTTTAATGGAAACAGAAAGTGGAGGAAAACAAAATGATGACACCATCCAAGTACAAACGTCAGTATTACATGCCGCCGGTGAAATGTATGAAATGGGCGGAGAAAGAATATGTGGATAAGGCCCCGATCTGGTGCTCTGTAGACCTTCGTGACGGAAATCAGGCACTTGTGATCCCGATGAGCCTGGAGCAGAAAGTGGAATTTTTCAAGCTTCTTGTAAAGATTGGTTTTAAAGAGATCGAGGTTGGATTTCCGGCTGCTTCTGAGACAGAGTATGAGTTTCTCCGTACGCTGATCGAGCAGGATCTGATCCCGAAGGATGTAACGATCCAGGTGCTGACTCAGGCAAGAGAGCATATCATCCGTAAGACTTTTGAAGCTGTTAAAGGCGCCCCAAAAGCGATCGTTCATGTATACAATTCCACATCCGTATCTCAGAGAGAGCAGGTATTCAAAAAATCAAAAGAGGAGATCCTGAAGATCGCAGTAGATGGCGCTGCACTTCTGAAAAAACTGGCTGATGAGACAGAAGGCAATTTCCAGTTTGAGTACAGCCCGGAGAGCTTTACGGGAACAGAGCCTGAGTATGCGCTGGAGGTGTGCAATGCGGTTCTGGATGTATGGCAGCCTACTGCAGATAACAAAGCGATCATCAACCTGCCTGTTACTGTTGAGCATTCTATGCCGCATGTGTATGCAAGCCAGGTGGAATACATGTGTGATAATCTGAAATACCGTGAAAACGTGATCGTTTCTCTTCATCCGCACAATGACCGTGGATGTGGCGTTGCAGATTCTGAGATGGGTCTTCTTGCGGGTGCTGACCGAATTGAGGGAACTTTGTTTGGAAATGGTGAGCGTACCGGTAATGTGGATATTGTAACACTTGGTATGAATATGTATTCCCAGGGTGTGGATCCGAAGATCGATTTCTCTGATATGCCGCATATCTGTGAGGTTTATGAGAAATGTACCGGAATGCAGATCTATGAAAGAAGTCCGTACAGTGGAGCTCTTGTATTTGCTGCATTTTCCGGATCTCATCAGGATGCCATCGCAAAGGGTATGCACTGGAGAGAGAATGGAGATCTGGAGCACTGGACTGTTCCGTATCTGCCGATCGATCCGACAGACGTGGGAAGAAATTACGACGCAGATGTTATCCGTATCAACAGCCAGTCCGGAAAGGGTGGCGTAGGCTATATACTGGAGACAAAGTTTGGACTGAACCTTCCTCCGAAAATGCGAGAGGCTATGGGCTATGCAGCCAAAGCAGTGTCCGATCACAAGCACAAAGAGCTTCATCCGGACGAGATCTTCAGTCTGTTCAAATCTACCTTCGAAAATGTGGTTGAACCATACAGCATCAGTGATGTTCATTTCCAGCAGAAAGAAGATGGCATCATAACACGGGTTACTTCTACATTCCGTGGAAAAACCATCGTTACAGAGGCTTCCGGAAATGGTCGTCTGGATGCGGTAAACAATGCACTGAAGAAAGCTTACGAACTGAAATACACACTGGAGACTTATCAGGAGCATGCTCTGGAGCAGAGCTCTTCCTCCAAGGCTATCGCTTATGTGGGAATCCGCAAACCAGATGGAACGCTTGCCTGGGGAGCAGGTGTTGATCAGGATATCATCCGTGCCTCCATTGATGCACTGGTAACTGCGATCAACAATCGATAAGCATCCGGTTCAGAACAGGCTTACAAAAAATGAGAAGCTGCCATAAAACGCAGCTTCTTTTTTTGCCGTGCAGATGCTATAATAGTGCGGAATGTGAAAATAACAGAGAGTAAGAGGGATATTATGAAAAATAAGAAAAAAAACAGGAGCTCATACAGCTTGTCTGCAGAGCTGAAAAACGCTCTGAAATATCTGTTGATATGGGGAATGATCCTAATTTTTTCCGCATATCTGCTAAGTGATTCGGAGATTCTCGGAAATGTAAAGCAGCAGGCAAGACCGGATACCTGGTCGATGATCGGTGTGGGAGGATGCTTTGAAGAGGAGTTTACCTGCAAAACGAACCGTCTGTCAGGTGTGGAGCTTTTTCTTTCTACAGAGAGTGCATCGGTTGCTGGAACGTTTCAGGTAACTCTGTATCAGAATGACAGGGAGATCCAGAGCTGGCAGGCCAGCAGACTGACCATATCGTCGGGGGATACCACGTATTTCAGGCTTGACCAGAAGCTTACGGAATGTAAGGGACAGAAATTTCGAATCGTTTTAGATGGCGCAAAAGGGGATACCGGAGTGGCTGCAGGGCTGGTGAGCCAGAAGGATGATACACAGACACTTGCCTATCGTATCATTTCCAGTCCATTTCCAAAATCACTGGTGTTTTTGGTAATTGGGGCGGCGGCAGCTGTGATGCTGGTGATCTTTGCATTTCTGAAACGCAGACAGCTTCGGGCAGAAGTGGTGTTTGCCGTTGTTTATATTTTTATGAGTATCTGTACGCTGGCGGCGGTTCCGGCCTTTAATTCGCCGGATGAGTACAGTCATTATCTGAGAAGCTATGAGGTTTCCAGAGGATATCTGACGTCGGAAGGCAACGGAGGAAACGACTTATTCTCATATGGAAGGACGTTTAACAGTGGTCTGGTTCCGGAATTTACCTCCAAGGATCATGTATCATTATGGGATATCGGAGAGAATGCAGATCAGCATATCGACCGGGAAAAAACACAGTTTTACGGATTTGGAAATACAGCCTTGTATGCACCTACTTCGTATCTTCCCCAGGCAGTGGGAATCCGCATTGCAGATCTGTTTACAGACCGGCCGATGGTCCTTGCCTATGCGGGAAGGATTGCCAATATGCTTATGTTTGGACTGTTCTTTTTCTTTGCCATTCGTCTGACGCCTGTTGGGAAAAATTTTCTCGTACTTCTGGGGCTGGTACCTGTGAATATCCAGTCAGCAAATTCCATGTCTGCAGATGCCCTTGCCCTGGCTCTGACGGTTGCTCTGGCTGCCTTTGTATTGGCCATGCGATATAAACAAAAAGAAGTTATGAGTGTAAGACAGCTGATATGGATGTACGTACTGACCGGATTTCTGTGTCTTTGCAAAGTGGTTTACATGCCGTTTTGCCTGCTCCTGTTCCTGATTCCGAAAGAACGGTTTAGAAGCAGGAAAAATTACTGGTTCCACGTAGTCTGCGCAGGAACCGTGATCCTGATCTTAAGTTTCGGCTGGCTGGCCATTGCGTCCCGATATCTCTGTGAGTCACAGCCGGGTGTGGATACAGCTGCACAGCTTGTGGGGATTCTGAAGGATCCGGCTGCCTTTGTCCTGACTTTTGTGCGGAGCCTGGACAGCTTTGGTGTGACCTATCTTACAGAAATGATAGGAAGTAATCTTGGATGGCTGAACATTCCTGTCTGTGCCCTGCTGGCTATGGGATATCTTCTGATCCTGGCCCTTCAGGTTTCCGGGAATGATGATATGTCGGGAATCCGTCTGGATCTTCCGGCAAAGGGTATTCTGGGAGGAGTTAGTCTCCTGGTATTTGCGCTGATCTTTGTCACGTTATACGGACAGTGGACAGCCTATGGCTACGATAAGATCCTGGGCGTTCAGGGACGGTATTTTCTGCCGCTTCTTTTTTCGCTGATCCTTGCGCTGAAGCCCAAACGATTTGCCGAAGGAGCCGGGGAAACACCATGGGGGCTGTTTCTGGGAGCCTGGAGTATCGATCTGTGCGTTTATGCGACACTTTTCGTGCAGGCATTGTGCCGTTTTGCATAAGGTGTCAGATCTGGTCGAGCAAAAATCCTTGACTGGATGAAAACAAAATATTATAATCAAATCCGTAGATAACAGAAGAAAAAACTGTTCTGAAAAAGGATAAACAGGCAGATAGAAGTACGATTTCCGGAAAGTGGGTGTACAACATTGGACGGAGATGGAGACGCTATCTGTCTTTTTTTCTGAAATGAAATATGGTATGAGTGTGGATAACTCTGAGATTTTATGTGGATTTAATGTGGAATACATGTGGATAAAGTGTGGATAAAACACAAATACCGCCGTTGAAGCGTTAAATACGGGAAAAAGCTTGACATATTCAATATTATTAAATATAATTTTCCCATACATTACAAAAATGTTACAAACATGTAAAGGAAATCGTAATGATCCGTAAATATCCGGGAAGCGATGATAATGGGGGTTGTGATATCGCATCGGAGGATTATGGGCTGTTACAGAAAATGAAACGCAAGGAATGAGATTATGAAAGTTGAGAAAGATTTACGTGAGGCTGACGGAGTGCAGGATGAACGTAGAAATGGAAAAACCGGAGGAAATTCCGCGCGCAGTTTTGCAGTGCTGACATTATGTGCAGTTTTGGCGATGGTTATTTCTCTGGGGACAAGGACATTTGCAGAAAGTGAAGGAGGCAGGGTTTATGCAGCTTCAGATGGAGGAGAGGGCTCTTCCTATGAAGAGGTTGCTGTTCCTACCGGGATCGCAGGTGTGGTTTCAGGAGTTACGGATACGCCATTATCCGGAAGCACGGTTACAAGGATCGGAAGCTCCTGTGAGCAGGTGATCGTAGGCCAGAGAGTACAGAGAGTGACCAATACTGCTGCAGATCTTAATGTAAGCTCCTCTATGGAAAACAAAGTAAATGAGCTTGATGCAAGATCGATCACACTGGCAGAAAATCCCACACTGATGTCAGATGAGGACTATGATACACTTCTGAGGATCGTGGAGGCAGAAGCAGGAAGTGAAGATATCAAGGGCCGTGTTCTGGTGGCCAATGTCATCATGAACCGTGTAAAAAGCGAAGATTTTCCGAATACGGTGACAGAGGTTGTCTGGGATAACAGTGACGGCGTTCCGCAGTTTTCACCGACCTATGATGGCAGGATCAATGAAGTTGCAGTTTCTGATGAAACAAGGGAAGCGGTCAAGCAGGCGCTGAAGGGTGCTGATTATTCTGAAGGTGCACTGTTCTTTATCCAGAAATCCGCAGCAGAGGAACACAATGTGAAATGGTTTGAAAAGGACCTGAAGAGGCTCTTTAAATATGGGGTCCATGAATTTTATACATATAAATAGGAAGAACTGATGCAGTACAGAAGGAACCAACCGCCGGCAGAAACAGACCGGCGGTTTCTTTATGTCCGAAAGCTGTGAATATCTGTCTGATCACAGGGTGGGATTGGGCAAGACAGATTCTTTTTTAAAAGTGGTGGCATTTTCCATAATTCCATGCTATAATGTGATAACGTTGAAAAGAAAACGAATATCTTACAATAGAAAGGCGGAACACCAATGCAGGTATTGTACAAGAGCACCAGAGGAAAAGAGCAGGCAGTTACAGCGTCTATGGCCATACTTAAGGGCCTTTCTGAGGACGGCGGACTGTTCGTGCCTGAAAGCATTCCACAGCTGGATGTACCAATGGACAAGCTGGCACAGATGACCTACCAGGAGACAGCATATGAGGTAATGAGCCGTTTCCTTACAGATTTTACTGAGGATGAGCTTAAGAACTGTATCAACAAAGCATACGACAGTAAATTTGATACAGAAAAGATTGCACCTCTTCATGAAGCGGATGGGGCATATTTTCTGGAACTGTTCCATGGCGCGACCATCGCATTTAAGGATATGGCACTTTCCATCCTTCCGCATCTGATGACAACTGCAGCGAAGAAGAATAATGTTAAGAATGAGATCGTGATCCTTACCGCAACATCAGGAGATACCGGTAAAGCTGCCATGGCAGGCTTTGCAGATGTGCCTGGAACGAAGATCATTGTATTTTATCCGAAGCATGGTGTCAGCCCGATCCAGGAGAAACAGATGGTAACTCAGAAGGGTGCCAACACTTATGTGGTAGGTATTACCGGTAACTTTGATGATGCCCAGACTGCAGTTAAGAAGATGTTCAATGATCACGAGCTGGCAGCAGAGCTGGATCAGGCGGGCTTCCAGTTTTCTTCTGCAAACTCTATCAACATAGGTCGTCTTGTTCCTCAGATCGTGTATTATGTATATGCCTACGCATCACTGGTACGTGACGGCAGGATCAAAGACGGACAGGAGATCAATGTGGTAGTTCCTACCGGAAACTTCGGAAATATCCTTGCTGCGTACTATGCGAAACAGATGGGACTTCCGATCCACAAGCTGATCTGTGCATCGAATGAGAACCGTGTTCTTTATGATTTCTTCCGCACAGGAACTTATGACAGAAAGAGAGATTTCATCCTTACGACATCTCCTTCCATGGATATCCTGATCTCCAGCAATCTGGAAAGACTGATCTATCGTCTTACCGGAGAAAATGCTGAAAAGTGTGCAGAGCTTATGAAATCTTTAAGTGAGGGCGGCGAATATACCATTACTGACGAGATGAAAGCACAGCTTGGTGATTTTTATGGCAATTTCTGCAGCGAAGATGAGACTGCACAGGCCATCAGTGATATCTACAAAGACAGCAATTATGTGATCGATACGCATACAGCGGTTGCAGCCGGCGTATATAAGAAGTATGTAAGTGAGACAGCGGATTATCTTCCGACAGTGATCGCTTCTACTGCAAGTCCGTATAAATTCACAAGAAGTGTTATGGAAGCACTTGGCGAGGAGCATAAAGATCTGGATGATTTTGGCCTTGTAGACGCATTAAGTGCGCTTTCCGGAGTACCTGTTCCACGTGCAGTTGAAGAAATCCGTACTGCGTCGGTCCTTCATGACAGGGTGGTAGATGCAGTGGATATGCCGGCAGCAGTAAAGGATATCCTTAAGATCAAATAATAATTGATAATAAAATCAGTAAGAAAATGTATTTTCTGTTGAAAAAGCACAAATACTGGTTTATAATAAAAACAACGAAAACCGAATCCTGGAATGTTCGATCCCCCTTTTCTTTTTGAACCTACATTGACATTTTGGGAATCCAAAATCGCAGGTTGGATGTCAGACCTCACGTCGTGGTAGGCAGAAGACACTGTTGAGGATACCCACCTAGCATCTGCTAGGCGTCAAAAATAAGGGAACGGCATCCCGGGATTAATCGGTTAAAGACATAGAGCCGGTTAGTGGCTCTTTTTTCATATATGGGAGGAATTAAAACATGAGTGTTTCTGAAAGGAAATTTGGGACACTTCCTACAGGGGAAGAAGTAAAGATCTATCATCTTGAGAATAAAAAAGGTGCCTATGCTGAAGTGCTTCAGTATGGTGCGATCCTGGTGAAGATATGTGTTCCGGATAAGAACGGAGATCTGAAGGATGTGGTTCTTGGATATGACGATATCCGGGGATATGAGACTAATGGATGCTTTTTCGGTGCAATCATAGGAAGAAGCGGAAACCGTATCGAGAATTCCAGATTTTTTATTGATGATAAAGAAGTGGTTCTTGCAGAGAATGAGAATCATAACAATCTTCACAGCGGTCCGGATGGCTTTGAGAAAAAGCTGTGGGGAGTAAAGGAAATTTCCCAGGAGAAGAACAGCGTGGATTTCTTCCGCATCAGTCCGGATGGAGAGAACGGATTTCCGGGAGAATTTTCCATTGTTGTGAAATATGAATTCACAGAGGAAAACGAACTGAAGATTTTTTACAGAGGACGCTCTGATGCAGCTACCGTTGCCAATATGACCAACCATTCTTATTTTAATCTGAACGGAGAAGGCAGCGGAGATGTGCTTGACCAGGAAGTATGTATTCATGCGAAGTATTTTACTCCGGTAAAAGACAGCCAGTCCATTCCTACTGGTGAATATGCACCGGTGGCGGGAACACCGATGGATTTCAATGTTTCCAAACCGATCGGCAGAGATATTGAGGCGGACTTTGAACAGCTGAAGTTTACAGGCGGTTATGACCATAACTATGTGACAGATAATTATGCAAAGGGCAATGTCCGTTCGATTGCGACTGCATACTGCAGGGAATCCGGTATCGGTATGGAGGTTTCCTCCGATTGCCCGTGTGTGCAGTTCTATGCAGGCAATTTTGTTAAGGATGAGAAGGGGAAGAACGGTCATGTTTATCATGAACGTTATGGATTCTGCCTGGAGACACAGGTGGAGCCAAATGCAGTCAATGTGGAGGATTTCCATTCTCCGATCCTGCTTCCCGGTGAAGAGTACAGCTCTGAGACGGTTTACCGTTTCTTTGTGAAATAACAGATAAACAGAATTAAAAGAGGTGCGAGAAGGCAATGCAGATACGTGTGGCAGAAGAGAGGGATGCAGCAACACTTTTAGAGATTTATTCCTACTATGTAGAAAAAACTGCGATCACATTTGAATATGAAACACCTTCCATAGAAGAGTTTACGCAGCGAATCCATGATATAAAGGTGAAATATCCGTACATTGTGGCAGAAGAGAAGGGAGAGATCCTGGGGTATGCCTATGGTTCGGCGTTTCACCCGAGGGCTGCTTATGGCTGGTGCGCAGAGATGTCTGTTTATGTGAGACATGACCGGCGGGGCAGCGGTGCAGGAGGCAGACTCTATCGAGCCCTGGAGAGTCTTCTTGCAGAGATGGGAATTCTGAACCTGAATGCCTGCATTGCAGTTGCACTAAAAGAAGATGAATACCTGACCAATGCCAGTGTGGATTTTCATAAACATTTTGGTTATAAGCGTGTGGGAGAGTTCCACAGATGCGGCTATAAGTTTAACCGTTGGTATAATATGGTATGGATGGAAAAGATGATAGGCGAACATAAGAGCCTGCAGCCGGAAGTAAAGCTTTTTCCGGAAATCCAGGATAAGATCGGATTTGAACGTTTTTCCTGGTAAAAAAAAAACCTGAGGGAGGTCAGCATGGACGAGGAAAAGAAAAATATAATCCAGCTCATGCTGGGATTTGTGCGCAGGACAAACGGAGATCATGTCAGTGCATATGCGGCCCAGGCAGCGTATTTTCTGATCATGTCTTTTATCCCGTTTATACTGTTTCTTACAACGCTGATCCGTTATACACCGTTAAGCTATAATGTTGTCAGGGATGCCATCATCGGGTTTGTGCCCGGAAATCTGCAGACCTTTGTGCTGAGCATTGTGGTAGAAGTATACAAAAGAAGTACAGCCATCGTGCCGTTGTCTGCGCTGATGGCGCTCTGGGCGTCCGGAAAGGGAATGCAGGCGATCACCAATGGTTTAAATACCATTTATCATGTAAAGGAAACCCGAAACTGGCTGATGACCAGAATCTATTCGGTTTTTTATATGCTGTTGTTTGTGCTGGCGATCATTGTCACTCTTCTGGTTCTGGTTCTTGGTAACCGGATCCAGGTAGCTGCACAGAGAACCATTCCGATTCTTGGGAGGCTGCTGGCCAAGGTTATGGGGGCCAGGACATTGCTTGTATTTGCCGTGCTGTTTGCAGTGTTTCTGGTTCTTTATAAAGTACTTCCAAACCGAAAGGCAACCTTTAAAAGCCAGCTTCCGGGTGCATTTATGATCGCAGTGGCGTGGATGATATTTTCCTACGGATTTTCCCTGTATTTTGCATTTTTTCCGGATTTCGGAAATATGTACGGAAGTCTGACTGCGCTGATCATGGTAATGCTGTGGCTGTATGTGTGTATGAACCTGCTTCTTTACGGGGCGGAGATTAATGCCTACTTCGAAAATGAATTCCGAAAGGCCCAGAGATCTGTAAAAACACTTCTTTCCAAGAAAGAAAATGAAAAAAACAGTACCAAAGAATCCTGACTTTGCGCTTGACAGAAGACAGACCTTGTGGCATAGTATTAAAAGACAGAAAAGCTGTGAAGGTGTTTATAGAGGATCGTTTTCTCACAGAGAAGGGAAGTCACCGGCTGTAAGCTTCCCCGAGTTCAGATGGTTCTTGAATTTCCCACCGGAGCTTCCTCTCTGAAGTAACAGTAGGAGATGACGTAAGCTGCGCGTTAAGCAGACAAGAGGTGCCCGTGATCTTTTCATGGGAAACTGGGTGGTACCGCGGATATTCCGTCCCTTTTATAAGGGGCGGTTTTTTTATTGCCCATATCTGGATCTTCGGGGTGGGCGGCGGATCATTTGATCATTTTAATTAAAGGAGAAATAGACCATGGATATGAAAGAAAGACTTCAGGAACTGGCTGAAAATGCCAGAAAACGGATCGAGGAATCCGAGGGCCTGGATAAGCTGAATGATGTGCGTGTTGCATATCTTGGAAAAAAAGGTGAGCTTACTGCAATCTTAAAAGGTATGAAGGATGTTGCTCCGGAAGAGCGTCCGAAGGTTGGGCAGCTTGTCAATGAGACAAGAGCTAAGATCGAAGAACTTCTGGAAGCCTCCAAAAAGGATTTCGAGGAGAAGGTCCGTGAGGAAAAAATGAAGGCAGAAGTGATTGACGTAACACTTCCTGCAAAGAAAGCAAAGATCGGTCATCGCCATCCGAATACTATCGCTCTGGAAGAAGTTGAGCGTATTTTCATCGGAATGGGCTATGAGGTTGTGGAAGGTCCGGAGATTGAGTATGCGGACTACAACTTTACAAAGCTGAATATTCCGGAGGATCATCCGGCAAGAGATGAGCAGGATACATTCTTTATCAATGATTCCATTCTGCTCCGTTCCCAGACATCACCGGTGCAGGCACGTGAGATGGAAAAAGGCAAGCTTCCGATCCGTATGATCGCACCTGGCCGTGTATTCCGTTCTGATGAGGTAGATGCAACACATTCACCTTCCTTCCATCAGATCGAGGGTCTTGTTATTGATAAGAATGTTACGTTTGCAGATCTTAAGGGAACCCTTCAGGAGTTCGCAAAAGAGCTGTTCGGACCGGAGACAAAGACCAAATTCCGTCCGCATCATTTCCCGTTCACAGAGCCGAGCGCTGAGGTTGATGTTTCCTGCTTCAAATGCGGCGGAAAGGGCTGCCGTTTCTGTAAAGGTTCCGGCTGGATCGAAATCCTTGGCTGTGGTATGGTTCACCCGAATGTTCTCCGTATGTGCGGGATCGATCCGGATGAGTATACAGGATTTGCCTTTGGTGTAGGTCTGGAGCGTATCGCACTTCTGAAATATGAGATCGATGATATGCGTCTTCTCTATGAGAACGACAGCAGATTCCTGAAACAGTTCTAAAACAGTGAACACGGATCATGAGTATCCGTCTGACAGTAAATATAGAAAAAAGAAGGGACAACCAAAATGAATACTTCATTATCTTGGATTAAAACATATGTGCCGGATCTGGATGTAACGGCACAGGAATATACAGATGCCATGACCTTAACAGGCACAAAGGTAGAGGGCTTTACAGAGCTGGATGCAGATCTTGATAAGATCGTGATCGGTCAGATCGATAAGATCGAGAAACATCCGGATGCAGATAAGCTGATCATCTGCCAGGTAAATATCGGAACTGAGAGTGTGCAGATCGTAACAGGCGCTCCAAATGTAAAAGAAGGAGATAAGGTTCCGGTTGTTCTTGATGGTGGACGTGTTGCAGGCGGCCACGATGGAAAAATGACTCCCGGAGGTATCAAGATCAAAAAAGGCAAACTCCGTGGCGTGGAGTCCTTTGGTATGATGTGCTCTATCGAGGAACTTGGAAGTACCAGAGAAATGTATCCGGAAGCACCGGAATACGGAATCTATATTTTTCCTGAGGATGCAGTTGTGGGGGAGAGCGCTGTTAAGGCACTTGGCCTTGACGATGTGGTATTTGAGTATGAGATTACTTCCAACCGTGTAGACTGCTACGGCGTTCTTGGAATCGCAAGAGAGGCAGCAGCAACCTTCCAGAAGAAATTCTGCCCGCCGATTGTAGAGGTTAAGGAAAATGATGAGAAAGCTTCCGATTATGTAAAGGTTACTGTAGAGGATCCGGAGCTTTGCCCGCGTTACTGCGCAAGAGTTGTAAAAAATGTCAAGATCGGTCCGTCCCCGAAGTGGATGCAGAGATGTCTGGCTTCCAATGGAATCCGCCCGATCAACAACCTGGTTGATATCACAAACTATGTAATGGAAGAGTTTGGACAGCCAATGCATGCATATGATCTGGATACCATCGCAAATAAGGAGATCGTTGTACGCCGTGCAGGAAAAGATGAGAAATTCGTCACACTGGATGGCCAGGAGCGTATCATGGATGAGAACGTTCTGATGATCTGTGACGGTGAGAAGGCTGTCGGCATCGCAGGTATCATGGGTGGAGAGAATTCCATGATCACAGACGATGTAAAAACGGTTCTTTTTGAGGCGGCGTGCTTTGATGGAACCAGCATCCGTCTTTCTTCCAAGAGGATCGGACTTCGTACAGATGCATCCGGTAAATTTGAGAAGGGTCTTGACCCGAACAATGCACAGGCTGCAATTGACCGTGCATGCCAGCTGATGGAAGAGCTTGGTGCAGGTGAGGTTGTAGGCGGAATGGTTGATGTCTGCAGCGAGACAAGAGAGCCATCCAGAGTAAAATTTGAGCCTGAGAAGATCAACAAGCTTCTTGGAACCAGCCTTACAAAAGAAGAGATGATCGATTATCTTGGACGTGTAGAACTGGCTTATGATGAAAAAACAGACGAGATCGTTGCACCGACATTCCGTCAGGATATCCACTGTAATGCAGATGTTGCAGAGGAGGTTGCAAGATTCTATGGCTATGATAAGATCCCGATGACACTTCCTACAGGAGAGGCTACTACAGGTAAGCTGCCATTTAAGCTTCGTATCCAGGAGGTTGCAAGAGATATCGCAGAATACTGCGGATTCTCAGAGGGAATGTCCTATTCTTTCGAAAGCCCGAAGGTATTTGACAAGCTTTGTATTCCTGAGGACAGTGATCTTCGTAAAGTCATCACCATCAGCAATCCTCTTGGAGAGGACTACAGTATCATGCGTACAAGCACACTGAACGGTATGCTGGCATCCCTTTCCACAAACTATAACAGACGTAATAAAGATGTTCGTCTTTACGAGCTTGGAAATATCTATCTTCCGAAGTCCCTTCCGGTCACAGAGCTTCCGGATGAGCGTACCATGTTTACACTTGGAATGTACGGAAAAGGCGATTTCTTTGATATGAAGGGTGTATGCGAGGAGTTCTTCGAGAAGATCGGAATGAAGAAAAAGGTTACCTACGATCCAAACAGCGGAAAACCATTCCTTCATCCGGGAAGACAGGCTAACATGATTTACGAGGGTAAGGTAGTTGGATACTTAGGTGAGGTTCATCCGGCTGTTGCAGATAATTACTCTATCGGAGAAAAAGCATATATCGCAGTGATCGACATTCTGGATGTTCTGGAATTTGCTGGTTTCAACCACAAATATACAGGAATTGCCAAATATCCGGCTGTAACTCGTGACCTGAGCCTTGTAGTTCCCCATGCAGTTCTCGCAGGACAGATCGAGGAGATTTTTGATCAGAGAGGCGGAAATATTCTTGAGAGTTATCAGCTGTTCGATATCTACGAGGGCGAACAGATTGAGAAAGGTTTCAAATCCATGGCTTATTCTCTGGTATTCCGTGCCCATGACAAGACTCTTGGTGAAAACGAGATCTCCGCAGCAATGAAAAAGATCATGAATGGTCTTAACGGACTTGGAATCGAGCTGAGAAGCTGATGCTGATCTACATTGTAAGACATGGCCTGACTGAGTGGAATAAATTAAAAAAGCTTCAGGGTGCAGCGGATGTACCTCTTGCGAAGGAAGGGATCCTTCTTGCAGAAAAAACCGGAGAAGCTCTCCGTGATGTGAAGTTTGATATCTGTTTTACAAGTCCGCTCTCAAGGGCAAAACAGACAGCAGAATATGTTCTGGGGAAACGTGATGTTCCGATCATACCGGATAAGCGGATCCAGGAGATCGATTTTGGTGTGTTGGAGGGTGATCAGGTAAGAGATGCAGATGGCAATTATATCGATCCGCAGATCGAGACTTTTTTCCGTGCTCCGGTAAATTTTAAACGACCGGAAAAGGGCGAGGATATTTTTGATGTGATCGCCAGGACAAAGGATTTCTGGGATGAAATAACATCAGATCCGACTCTTGCGGATAAAACAATTCTTGTTGCCTCTCATGGATGTGCAGTCCGTGCTCTTCTTCAGAATGTAGATCCTGATCCGGAGAATTTCTGGAGAGGCTCCGTGCCGCCAAACTGCTGTGTTAATCTTGTGGAAGTAAAGAATGGAAAGACAACGCTTCTGGAAGAAGATAGAGTTTATGCATAGAAAATAATGAGAAACGCAGAATAACTGTAATGGCTGTTCTGCGTTTCTTTTTTTGCTTGTTTTTATTGGTAGAATTTCACAGGTTATGATTGACTAATTGAGATAAAATGAGATAAAATGAGATAAAATATATAAAAGTAATGAATAATTCAGAAAAATAAAAGTTAAACTTTACTAATTATATAAAGATGCAGAATTGTGTTGGGATTATATGAAATCATTTAACCAAGTGCGGATTGCGAATATCCGCCTACGGATAGAGGATAATTACTGATAGTGATGTGATATATGGAATGGGGTGAGTATATGCAGTCATTAAATGAGACAAAAGCAGGGGAAAGCTACACGATCAAGTGGATGACCGGAATGCCGGAGACTATGGAACAGATCAGGCAATATGATGTCAGTGAAGGAAAGACCGTACAGATCATAAGCAGGATACTTGGCGGAGTGATCGTAGGTGTTTGCGGACGCAGGATCCTGATCAGCGATGATGCAGCCTGCCGTATAAAAGTATAAATAAAAGTATAAAATAGAAAAAAGACGAAAGGACAATTCTTTTGGCGAAGGAATTGTCCTTTCTGGTTGTTTTAGGGAAGATGTTATGATAGTATGGGAACAAAAGAGTAACTTTTTTCAAAAATAAAGACAGGGGAGGCATATTATGGGAAAAAAGTTTATGAATACAGCGCTGTTTCTGGCAGTAACAGTGGTCGCGGCAACCCTGACTGCTTATGTTGGAAAAGGCTCCGGGAATGTGTTGCTTTATAATTTTACATTTCTGGGACTTATGCTGATCATATACGCAGTGGGGCTTTTTGCAGGTTTATATCGGATGGATAACCTGTCAAGAGCACTGAAGCATGGCGCTGGTGAGATCACAGAAGTGTTTCAGCTTCCGGGAAGAGCCAGAAAAGAAGAGATTGGGCAGCTGCGAGGGATTTTCGGTGACCGCTATCTCGACAAAAAGATGGATGATTTTGTTGATAGCATCAGCAGAACGGAAGAAGGGATCGCTGAAGTAGAGGATTTTGTGAATATTGAGGATGTAGATGTACATATCCACAAGAGACTCCTTGAGATGGCTCCGGACATTTTTACAAGCCTTGGTATCCTTGGAACATTTATCGGTCTTGTGTGGGGACTTAAGAATTTCCAGCCCACAGATTATGAAGTGATGACAAGCTCGGTATCCGCTCTTGTAGATGGCATCAAAGTTGCGTTTCTGACTTCCATTTATGGAGTTGCACTTTCTGTTGTGTACACATTTGGGATGAAAAGCGGATATTCTGCGATGTCCCAGGCGATGCAGGATTTTCTGGATCGTTTTCACGCACTGGTGCTCCCTACTGCGGAGAATGAGTCCTGGAATCTCCTTGTTTCCAGCCAGAAGACACAGACAGAAGCCATGAAACAGATGGCGGAACAGTTTTCTGTGCAGATGGCAGATAGCTTTGAGAAAGTGATCACACCTACTTTTCAGAAGATGAATGATTCTCTGGACGTTCTTACCGCGTCTGTGACAAAAGGGCAGCAGGATGCGATCCGGGAGATCCTGGATACGTTTTTAAGCGAGATGCATGGTTCCTTTCAGATGCAGTTTGAAGATTTTAATGATGCTCTGGCAGAACTTAAGAAGGTGCAGAAGGAGAATACAGAATATACATCAGAATTGTACAAGACCATGAGCAGTCAGCTGAGTGAAACTTTTACGAAGCAGGAACGTGCCATGAAGGATGCCATTAAGGAAATCGATGAGATGCAGAGCAGTTATATGAAGACTGCAGACCGTATTATCCGGGATAATCAGATGATCCAGCAGCTGCAGAAACAGGATTACGAAAAGTTTGCCCGGCATATGCATGAAAATGAAAAAGAATCCGCAGATCTCTGGAAAAACTGCAATGCATCTATGCGCCAGTATGTGGACAGTGCTGCAGAAGGGATGAAAGCAGTTGCGGATTCCAATAGGATCAGTGAGGAGCTTCTTCGTGAAGATAAGAAGATGATCGAAGATTTTGAAGCCAGAGTGAAAGAATTTACTGAGAGCCAGAAGATGGTCAACAGTGTTCTGGATGAGGTACGCAGGCTTCTTTCTGAGATCAAGACGGCAAAAAATAACCGTGATATCCATCTGATCGCCGGACAGCCCTGGGGCTATGGAAGCAATGCCGGTATCCAGGAACTTAAGGATAAGCTGACGGGTCTGGAGGATCTTCTGGAAGGACAGGGTGCAAGACAGGAAGCGCTGCTGGATGAGATCGAGCGCAGTATCCGTGAGGCAACGAAGGCAGCACAGAAAAGCCGTTTTGGTTTATTTAAATAAGAGAGGAATTGTCAATGCGCAAAAAAAGAAAGCCGGAGGAGCATGGGTTTAATGTCTGGCGTTCTTATTCGGATATGATGGCAGGAGTTTTGCTGCTTTTTGTTCTGATCATGTGTGTGACACTTTTTCAGGCACAGAAGAGCTATCAGGACAGTCTGAAGGAACGGGATGAAAAAATCGCTCTTCAGGAAAAATATACAGAAGAGCTTCTTGAAAAACAGAATGCGCTGGATGAGCAGGCAGGAACATTAAAGAGCCAGGATGAGCAGATCAAGTCCAAGGACAAGCAGATCAAATCTCAGGATGAAGAACTGTCTTCTCTGGCGGAGAAGC
Source organism: Ruminococcus sp. AF17-12 (assembly GCF_003479245.1). Taxonomy (NCBI): domain Bacteria; kingdom Bacillati; phylum Bacillota; class Clostridia; order Eubacteriales; family Oscillospiraceae; genus Ruminococcus; species Ruminococcus sp. AF17-12. Next base: position 1,694 of record NZ_QUGY01000017.1, on the reverse strand, counting down.
TTGCCAAACAGCAGGAAACACTGGAGGCACAGCAGGAAAAGCTGAAAGAACAGCAGAAAAAGCTGTCCTCTCAGAAAAAGAAGCTTTCCAGCCAGCAGGATACACTGAAAGAGCAGCAGTCTGCGCTGGATGAAAAAACAGAGCTTCTGGAAGAGCAGCAGGAGAAGATCGACAAGATCATCGGCGTGAAAGCGGAGGTTGTGGAAGCTTTGCAGAAGGAATTTGAAAAAAAGAACCTCAATGTGGATATTGATCCACAGACAGGTGCGCTGACGCTGAATGCCAATGTTATGTTTGATTATGATCAGGCAGAGCTTACCGATTCCGGTAAGATGACATTGTCTATGGTACTGCCGACATATTGTAAGGTATTGCTGGATGATTCCTATAAGAAATATCTTGGCGAGATCATTATTGATGGTTATACGGATACAGACGGAGATTACAGTTATAACCTGGAGCTGTCACAGAAGAGGTCTCTGGCAGTAGCGCAGTATCTTTTGGATATTAAGAGTGATTTTCTGAAGGATTCACAGGTTCAGGAACTGAAGGATTGTCTGACAGTGAATGGGCATTCCATGTCAGATCCGGTTCTGGATGCAGATGGAAATGTAGATAAGGGTGCGTCCAGACGTGTAGAGGTAAAATTCCGTTTGAAGGATGAAGAGATGATCCAGGAACTGAATAAGATCATGCAGGGAGATTCTGCAGAGTCCGACAGTACTGCTCAGAAAAAAGAAAAGAATCAGAAAGAAAATCAGGATAATAAGCAGTAATAAAATATGGCTGCTTTATATTTTTTAAGGAGGATTGGGTATGAAAAGAAAACTGGCATTGATGCTGACAATGACGCTTCTGGCTGGCAGCCTGGATTCGGGAATGCTGGTCAGTGCAGCTGATTTTTCAGCAGAAGAGAGTGTGGAACAGGCAGTGGAAGAGGAGCTTTTTCCGGCTGTACATTCCTTTCTTCCATCCACATTCTGGATAATGGGGTGGTGGTAGAAGCAGGTGCATTTAAGCAATGTACAAGTCTTACCCGTATCCATATCCCTGCATCAATGGTTACACATGGTTATGTGGGTGAGAGTTCGGCGTATCCGGGAATTTTTGCGGGAGATACAGGGCTGACGACGGTCACCTTTGTGAAAGGGATCACAAAGATCGCCAAGTACAGAACTCGCCTTCGGCTCAGACAGCAGGCTCTGCCGCAATAACGCCATCTCCCGCAGCCCAAGTAGTAATCACCCCTCCTCCGCAGCAGCCCGGCTCAGCGTACCACCATAAATATCGAAGAATACAGGGACCAGATCGGCCCAGCGTACCACTATAAGTACCGAAGAATACAGAAACCAGATCGGCACAACGTTCCATTCTGAGTACCGCAGCATACAGACAAAAGTCAACAACGCAGCACACACAACAACGCAGAACTCCTTCCGTGCCCAAGAGGGTGGGGGTGCAGGGGGAGGGCCTTCGGGCTACGGAACTCTGAGATGGCCTTCCCCCTGCATATTCCCGCATTGAAAATGCGACCGGCATAGCGCCATCCAGCGAAGAGACTTATTATTAAAAAACAACACGATAAACAACACAATAAACAACAATAAAGATAATCCTAAAATTACAAATAAGAATAAAAAATTGTCCTATAAAGATAAACTTCCAGGAAAATCTAAAAAAATTGAAATTTATGG